>NZ_JAAAHR010000137.1:0-27301 GCF_009908215.1 Nonomuraea sp. K271
GTGCCAAGGGTGTCGCCCGAGCGGTCCTGTGGTTGTGCTCCGACGCCGCCGCGCCGATCACCGGCGAGACGCTCCACGTTCCCTCGAGACTCTGCTGCGACGCCGGGCGGGGCAGCGGGAGGCCGCGAGACGTCAGAGGGTTCTCGTCATGAACGCGCTGTGCGGGTCGGGCTGGTAGCCGGCGAACGGCTCGCAGTACGCGAAGCCGAACTTCTCGTACAACCGCCGCGCGGGCAGGAAGAACGCCGCCGACCCGGTCTCCAGGCTCAGCCGGGTGAAGCCCATCCTGCGGGACTCGGCGATGATGTGCTCCAGCAGCAGCGACGCGATCCCGCTCTGCCGTCGCGCCCGCGAGGTGCGCATCGACTTCACCTCGGCGTGGCCGGAGTCCAGCCGTTTGATCGCCCCGCAGCCGACGATCGTGTCGCCGTCCATGACCGACCAGAACGTGACCCCGGGCTCGCGCAGCCCGTCGAGGTCGAGCGCGTGCTTGCTCTCCAGGGGCGTGATGGAGCGCATCTGCTGTACGTGCTCGTCAAGAAACGTGGCGATCTCCGGGCTGGACAGGTCGTCGACCACGATCTTCATGCGCGGCTCCTTCCGGCGGTTGTCAGGCACAGCGTGCCATCCCGCTTCGCGCCGGGTTCTGGAGGGGTGCCCGTCAGCCGGCCGCGCGTGACGGGACGCCACTGAAGGGTGCCACGCGCGGCGGGGCGGTAACGCCCAGGAAACGCCTCACCGGATTGGATCGCGTGCCAGGGGAAGACCGTGTCGGTCGTCCGTGGAGGAGGCATGATCATGGAACGTCGATCACCTGTGGCGTCGCGACGATCCTTGCTGGGGGCGATGGGAGCCGCGCCGTTCGCGGTCGCCGGCGGCATTTGGGCAGGACCCGCGTACGCCGCCCCGTCCCGGCGCGGACGCGTACCGAAGGAACTGCGCCCCGGCGGCGAGTACGACCGCTACGTCGCCGCCCGCGCCAAGGCGGACGAGTTCTCCGGCACGGTGCTGCTGGCCCACCGCGGCGAGCCCGTGCTGCAGCGCGCCTACGGCATGGCCGACAAGGCCGGGAAGGTCCGCAACCGCACGGACACCCTCTTCAACCTCGGCTCGATCGGCAAGTGCTTCACCGCCACGGCCGTGCTGCAGCTGGTGCAGCGGCGCAAGGTGGCGCTCCACGAGAAGCTGGGCGCCTACCTGGACGGCTTCCCCGCCGAAGTGGCGAAGAACGTGACCGTGCACCAGCTGCTGACGCACACGTCCGGGGTGGGCAGGCCGCCGAAGATGACGGGGCCGCCTGACCCGGAGGAACGGGCGTGGGACACGGTCGAGGAGGTGTGGGAGGGCACCCAGAAGATCATCAGGGGCCTGCCGACGCAGTTCACGCCGGGCACGCGATACCAGTACAGCAACGACGGGTTCGTCGTGCTCGGCGCCATCGTGGCCGAGGTGTCGGGCCAGAACTACTACGACTACGTACGCGAGCACGTGTTCGCCCCGGCCGGGATGAGACGTACGGACTTCTACACCCGGCCGGAGATCCTGGCCGCGGACGACATCGCCCACTCCTACGCGACCGACCGCGAAACCGGTGCACGTTTCGACTTCACGACGAGCGAGATGGCCCCGTTCGTCGGCCTGCCCGCGGGCGGCTCGTACTCCACGACAGGGGAGCTGCTGAGGTTCGTGACGGCGCTGCGGCAGGACGGCAGGCTGCTCGACCACGCGACCGTCGAGCTGGCCACGAGCGGCAAGACCGTCGTGCCTCCCGAGGAGGGGCAGGACCCGCTGCTGTCGTGCTCCCACTACGGCTACGGGTTCGCGACGCACATCTTCGGCGGCCGGCGGCTCTACGGCCACACCGGGGGCGGCCCGGGTGTGGGCGACACGTACAACGTCTATCCCGATCTGGACTGGGTGTCGGTGACGCTGGGCAACTACGACAGCTCGGGCACCAAGCCCATCCTGCAGCTGGAACGCCGGCTGATCACGGGCGACTAGGCGATGCCCGGACGGTGGTTGAACCCCGGCGGGGGAGGAGGCCGTACCAGGCCGAGAGACCACTGAAAGGGCAATCATGGACATGCGTACCCTCAGCGTTCCCGGCCTGGCCGTCGCCACGGCGCTTGCCGCCGCCTCGCTCGCCCCGGTCCCCGCCGGCGCCACCACGCCCGTGTACCTGGCGGCGGTGCTCGACGGCGCCAACGAGGTGCCCGTCAAGGGGACGAAGGCCGGCGACCAGGACGGCAGCGCGATCGCCGTGTTCCGCGTCCACGGCCACCGGGTCGAGTACGCCGTGCGATGGCACAAGATCGCCGCGCCCAGCGGGTTCCACATCCACCGCGGCCAGGCCGGGGAGAACGGCGAGGTCAAGATTCCGTTCTTCGGCCAGGCGCTGCCCGCGACCCTCCACGCCGTCAAGGGCGCGGTCACCGTCAAGGACCGCGCCCTGCTCGGCCGCATCCTCAACAATCCGGGCAACTGGTACGCCAACGTGCACAATAAGAAGTTCGCCGCCGGAGCCGCGCGCGCCCAGCTGCACCGGATCCGCCCGGTGGCGCTGGAGTCGGTGCTGTCGCACGGGTTCACCACCACGCTCACCACGCGGGCGGACGGGCGGCAGGAGGTCCCGGCGGCAGGCACGAAGGTCGGCGACCGCGACGGCCGCGCCGGCTGGCTGGTGCAGCCGCAGGGCGGGCGGGTGTGGTTCGCCGCCGCGTGGGAACGGATCGGAGCGCCGGTGGGCGCGCATCTCCACCGGGCGCCGAAGGGCAAGAACGGGCCGGTGGCCGTGCCTTTCCTCGCCGCGAAGAAGGGCCTGCCGGCCGGCGTCAACGGCGTCGCGGGCAGCGCCGCCGTCTCCGCCGCGCTGGCCCGCCGCATCTGGAACAACCCCGGCAACTGGTACGCGAATCTGCACACCGCCCAGTTCCCCGGCGGCGCGATCCGCGGCCAGCTCTACCGGGGCGACTGGTAGGCGGGTGGCGTCAGGTGGCGACAGGTGGCGTCACGGCATCGCCCTGCTCGATGCCGTGAAATGTCCGTAATGACTGGATGGTGATGTGGGAGGTCGCTGGGTAGAGATCGCAGCACGGGGAAAGGAGTCTGCGATGAACGTTCCAGCGGGGGGCGGGTACGATTTCCGGCTGCGGGACCTGTCCGACGTGGGAACGTACGTGGTGGACGACCGCGGGCACATCGTGGACGTCAACCCCCGGGCCGAGCAGATCCTCGACCGCGCCGCCTCGACCCTGCTGGGCAAGGACGCCCACGATCTGCTGCACCGCGGGAAGTACGGCGAGCCCCTGCCGCGCAGCCGGTGCACGGTGCGGCAGGCCCTCATCGCCGGCGAGACCCGCCAGGGCGACGATGAATGGCTGGAGTGCGGGAACGGCTCGCTGCTCGCGGTGTCCTGGTTGGTGACCCCCTACCAGAACGGCGAGGGCGACAAGGGCGCCCTGGTGCTCTTCCGCGAGGGATCCACGCCCGGCGCCGCGGAGGGAGGCAGACCGTCCGCGGCGTCGATGGCCGAACTGGACCGGCTGGCCCTGCTGGCGGAGGCGACCGCGACCCTCACCGCGAGCCTGGTCGTCGACGACACCGTACGCCAGCTCATCCGCCTGGTGGTCCCCCTGATGGCGGACTGGGCGGTGGTGGACCTGCTCACCGAGGAGGGCGGGGTGTCGCGCGCCGCCGTGGTGCACTACGAGAACGGCGTCCGGGTGCACCGGCGCGACCTGGAGGGGCCGATGCCGCCCGTGCCGCAGGAGTCCTCGATGCCCCTGTCGCGTGCGCTGCGCGGGGTCACGCCCTCGCTGGTGGGACCGCAGGACTACCAGGGCCCTCCCGACTCGGACATCGCGGTGGCGCAGCGCGAGCTGTTCGACGAGACCGGCATGCACTCCGCGAGCATCGCGCCCATCCGCGGCGTGCGGGAGGTGGTGGGCGCGCTGACCTTGGGACGTTCCGAGCGCTCGGCGGCGTTCACGCCGGACGACATGCTGCTGGCCGAGGACATCGCCCGCCGCGCCGGGCTCGCGCTCGACAACGCCCGCCTGTACGAACGGCAGCGCCGGGTCGCGGAGACCATGCAGCGCCATCTGCTGCCGACGCTGCCCCGCGTGCCGGGGTTGCAGATGGCCGCCCGCTACCTGCCCGCGCCCGACGCCTCACAGGTCGGCGGCGACTGGTACGACGCCTTCGTCCTGTCGGACGGGTCGGCAGGGCTGGTGATCGGCGACGTCGTCGGCCACGACCTCGACGCCGCGGCGGGCATGGCCCAGGTCTGCAACATGCTCCGCGCGTACGCCGGGGAGGTGGAGGAGCCTCCCAGCGTGATCGTGAACCGGCTCGACGAGGCGGTCGTGCGCATGGCCGAGACGACGATGGCGACCGTCGTCTTCGCCCGGGTGGAACGCCTGGAAGGCGCCTGGCGGCTGCGCTGGACCAACGCCGGCCATCCGCCGCCCCTCCTGGCCGAACGCGACGGGCCGGCCCGCTTCCTGGACGAGGGCAGCGGCCTCCTGCTGGGCACCGGGCTGTCCCCCGACCGCGACGACGCCGCCGTCCACCTGCCGCCCGGCGCGGTGCTGCTGCTCTACACCGACGGGCTGATCGAGTCTCCCGGCCACTCCCTCGACGAGGGCCTGGACAGGCTCGCCCGGCAGGCCTCCTCCCTGGCAGACAGGCCCCTGGGCACGATCTGCGACGCCCTGCTCGCCAACGTGCGCCCCACTGACAACGACGACGACGTCGCCATGCTCGCCCTCCGCGTCCCCGGCTGACCCGCACGGCCGACCTGTGCGGTCGCGCGTCAGGACACCTTGGCCGACGCGGCCGCCCAGGTGTTGCACGAGCCGGGGTCGCCGGTGGCGAAACCGCGCCCCACCCAGGAGCGGACCGTGGCGGTCGTGCCGTACCAGCTGTTCCTGCCGTCGTCGTCGCCGACGGGGAGGGTCTTGAAGCGGTGCCAGTCCTTCGCGGAGCGCCCCTTCATGGGCCAGACGCTCTTCATGAACGCGCCGCCCAGGCACGCCGACTGGAGGAAGTAGCGCCGGGACTGCTCACGGGACTCGGCCTTCGATCCGGCGTTCAGTTCCCCGAGGGCGGCCGAGATCCCGGTCAGGTGCTGCACGTGATAGGCGTACATGGAGGCGGCCGTGTGGAACAACCAGAGGTCGGAGGGGGCGGCGGCCCACTCCTTGCCGATCTGGAAGATCAGCGTGCGGGACTTCTCGCAGTACCACGCCTGGGAGTCGGCGCCGTCCACGGGCAGGTCGCAGTGGTCGCTCGGGATCCGGCTCATGTGCCGCACCCTGACCGGCTCGTACGGCAGGCCCGCGCCGGTAAGGTGCCGTTTCCACGCCCGCTCCAGGCAGGCGACGACCGCGTTGACGTAGGCGCGCGCCAGCCTGCGGTCGTCGCGCCTGACCGGCGGCTCCGTGCACTTCGTGGCGGGCAGCGGACCCGCGTCGTAGAGCGCGTTGGCGGTCAGCTCGGAGCGGTCGACGGGATGGCTCGCCGTTTCCGCGGCGGCGGTCGCCGCCCACGGCCAGGTCAGTGGCGCGGCGAGGGCGCCCGCCAGCACCGTGATCATGAAAAGTCTCACGAGGCGTGACTTTAGGGCCCGGCCCCACCGTCCACAAATCGCCGTCGGCCGGTGGAGACCGCGTACGAACGGATCGTCTCCAGGAACAATCCCGTCACGGCCAGCCCGAGAAGCCCGTGGTGCCACCCCCAGCCCACGCCGATGCCGATCAGGCCGTCCACGGCCATGATCCCGCCGCCGCCGCCGACGGCCAGGGCCATCACGGCGAGCACGGGCAGCATCAGCCGCCTGGGCACCCGGCGGCCCAGCGGCAGGACCGTGAGGAGGACCACCCCGGCTCCCGCCACCCCCGACGCGGCCGCGAGCCACTGCGCCGCGGCCGGGTCCAGGAAGTAGCCCGCGGCCTCGGCGGGCGAGACCGGCGGCCCGCCGGGGAACCCGAGCCTCGCCTGCGTGGCGAAGGCGGCCTTCCCTGCGGCGTAACCGAGGAACGACCCCGCCACCCCGTACGCCGGCCAGCGTCGTGCGCGGCGGCGCCGCGGCTCGGATCGCGTCATGCACGTCACCGTACGGCCGCACGCCCCGGCCTCCTTCCCCGCCGCAGGGGAGGAACGTCCCCCGGGCGAGGGAGACGGCTACGTCATTTGTCCACCCACCGCCCGGTCATTTGGGCGGTGTCGCCCGGATCATGCCCGTGCCTACCATGTGGCGCAGCCGACGCGTTCCGCCGGGGGACGAGAAGGGGGCCGATCCGTGGACGTCTCCATCGGCACGATCTGGGAGGCCGTCGCCCGGCGCCTCCCCGGCGCGGTGGCCATCTCCGAGCCGGGCCGCGATCACACGTACGCCGAGTTCGACGACCGGGCGGCGCGGCTGGCCACGGCGCTGGAGCGGGCCGGGGTGGGGCCGGGCGACACGGTGGCCTGCTACCTGTACAACGGCGCGGCCTACCTCGAGACCGTCTTCGCCGCGTTCAAGCTCGGCGCCGTGCCGGTCAACGCCAACTACCGCTACACCGGGAAGGAACTGTCCGCCGTGCTGCGCGACGCCGACGCCGCGGCGATCGTCTTCAGCGGTGAGCTGGCCGCCCACGTCGGCCACGCCGCGCGTACGGTGCCCACGCTGCGCCTGCTCGTACGCGCCGGTGAGCCCGCCGGCGCGGCCGCCGGCCCTCCCGCGACCGGCCTCGACGATCTCCTCGCCGGTACGGAGCCGAGACCCGCCGCGTCACGGCCGAGCACGGACCGCCTGTTCATGTACACCGGCGGCACCACGGGCCGGCCGAAGGGCGTCATCTGGCGGCAGGGCGACCTGCTGCACTCGCTGACGGTGCCGATCTTCCAGCCGCTGGGCGTGTCCGAGCTGCCCTCGACGCTCGACGAGGCGGCGCGGATCGCGGAGACGGCGCACGCCGAGGGCCGGGCGCCCGCGACGCTGCCGGTGGTCCCGCTCATGCACGCCACCGGGCTGTTCAACTCGATGGGCGCCCTGCTCACCGGCGGCCGGGTCATCACGACCCGCCAGGGCGGGCTCGACGCGCGGCACGTCTGGGAGACCGTCGCGGCGCGGCGGGCCGGCACGATCATCGTGGCGGGCAACGCGGTGTGCCGGCCGCTCGTGGACGAGCTCGTCGCGGCGCAGGACGCCGGGAGGACGTACGACCTGACCTCGCTCTCGACGGTGATCAGCTCGGGCACGGTCCTCAGCGACGGGCTCAAGCGTGCCCTGCACGAGCGGGCCGACGTCACGATCATCGACGCGCTCGCCTCCAGCGAGGGAGGGCCGTTCGCCTTCGCCATCACCTCCTTCACCGGCGACCTGCCCAGCCGCTTCCACCCGGTGCCGGCGACCAAGGTCATCTCCTCCGACGGCGCGGAGATCGCCCCCGGCAGCGGGGAGACGGGCGTGCTCGCCTACGCCGGCCCGCTGCCGCTCGGCTACCACAAGGACCCCGCCAGGACCGAGGCCACGTTCCGCGTCATCGACGGCGTCCGCCACTCCGTCCCCGGCGACCTCGCGCGGGTCGAGGAGGACGGCGCGATCACCTTCCTCGGCCGGGGCTCGGGCGTGATCGACACGGGCGGGGAGAAGGTCTTCCCGCAGGAGGTCGAGAACGCGCTGCTCGCCCACCCGGGCGTGGACGACTGCGTCGTGGTGGGCGTCCGGGACGAGACGTGGGGCGAGCGCGTCTCGGCGGTGGTCGCCACCGGGGACGGCACGCTCACGGAGCGGGAACTCCAGGACTGGGTCCGCCGCGGCCTGGCCGGCTACAAGGTGCCGCGCGCCATCGTGCTCCTCCCGGCCCTGCGCAGGACGCCCACGGGGAAGCTCGAAGTGGCGTGGGCCCGCCGCGTGATCGAGCAGGCCGGCGGTGCCCCGGGAGCTCTCAGATCCGGTCGCTGAGGGCGCTGAGCAGGCGTCCGAACCCCCGGGTGGCCAGCCGTGGCGGCGCGGCGCCGTTCATGCGCATGAGGCGCTCGCTCTGCATCAACGTACGCGGGCCGGACACGGCCAGGGTGTTCGAGGCGACGGTGGAGGCCAGGGCCGCCCGCCGCCTGCGCCTGGCGGAGTAGACGCCGACGACCGCGGCCGGGTCGGGCACCGTGGCCAGGCAGTCAACCAGGGTCGCCACGTCCTCAAGGGCCTGGTTGGTGCCCTGCGCCCCGACGGGCGGCATGCCGTGCGCGGCGTCCCCGAGCAGCACGCACCGGTTCTGGCCCCAGCGGCACGGCACCTTGTGCCGGGTGTGCGGGAACAACCCGGCGTCGCCTTCGCGCAGCGAGTCCAGCACCTGCTCGACGGGGGAGGCCCACCCCCCGAACCGTCGGCGTAACATCTCCAGCGGCTTGTCCTCCCTCGGTGTGCCGGGCGACCACGGCACGTCGAAGAACCACTGCATGAGCCCGTCGCCCGCGCTCGCGTAACCGAAGTCGCCCTGCCGGCCGACCATCAGCGTCGTGACCGAGCCCAGGTCGAACGGGGCCGGCGTCAGCCCTTGCCAGATCGCCGCGCCGGTCAGCGCCGCCGGGGCGTCGCCCAGCACGAGGGCCCGCACCCGCGAGTGCACTCCGTCGGCCCCCACCAGGAAGTCGCCGGCGAACTCCTCGCCCGTCCGCGTCCGCACCCGTACGCCGTCGCGGCCGGCCAGCACCTCAGTGACCCGCGCGCCGAACCGTACGGTGCCCTCCGGCAGCCCGTCGTTCAGAAGGGTGATCAACGAGCCGCGCGGGAGCACGCGGGCCGCCGACCCGAACCGTTCCGCCAGCTCCTCCAGGTCGAGTTCCAGCACCGGATGCCCGCCCGCCGTCCGCAGGCGCATCGCCGTCAGCCGCTGCCCCGTCCCCTCCAGGTCGACGCCGACGTCCCCGAGGATCGCCGTGCCGTTGCACCACAAGGTGATGGCCCCGCCTCCCAGCCGCAGCCCCGGCGCCTGCTCCAGCACCACCACCTCGTGCCCGGCGGCGATGAGCCCCCGAGCCGCCGCCAGCCCGCTGATCCCCGCTCCCGCCACGATCACCCGCACCGGCGGCCCCCAAACTCTACGTTTTGTAGTACTACATCTTATAGAGCCATGGCGCCGGCCGCCGGACCGGGGGTCGATCATACGCGGGGGCACGGTCCCGCCGGCGGGCACGGCCTTGCCGGGAACGCGGTCTTGATGGGACGCGGTCGCCGTGCGAGATTTCATGGGGCGAGGACGGAGCAGGAAACCCTCGATCGACGTGAGCCGCCCGGCCGCTGCCCCGATGGGAGGCGCTCGTGACCGGGAGTCGGCTCGGAGGCGGAAACGACGGCGGCGCCGTACGCGTGGGGTCCCAGGTCCGGCGGCCCGTGCGGGCGTGGACGGCGTCCGTGCACGAGTTGCTGCGGCACCTGGAACGCAGAGGGTTCGAGGGGGCGCCCCGGGTGCTCGGCGTCGACGCCGACGGTTACGAGCTCCTCACCTACCTGGAGGGTGACACGGTCGGCGACGCCCTGGTGTGGCCGTGGTGGACCCGCACCGAGGACACGCTCGTGCAGGTGGCGTCGTGGCTGCGGTCCTACCACGAGGCGGTGGCCGACTTCGTGCCGCCCGACGGCGCTCACTGGCGCACCGGCCGGCCGTGGGAGCCAGGGCTCGTCATCGGGCACAACGACGCCAGCCCGTTCAACGCCGCCTACCACGACGGGCGGCTGGCCGGTTTCTTCGACTGGGACTTCGCCGGCCCCACCACGGTGGACTCCGACGTGGCGTCGGTGGCGCTGTGCTGGGTGCCGCTGCACGCCCGCCACGTGGTCGCCGCCGAGGGGTTCACGGAGTTCCGCGCGCGGCCCGCGCGGCTGCGCCGGTTCCTGGACGCGTACGGATGGAAGGGCCGGACGGAGAGCATCATCGAGGACGCCCAGGAGCAGATGAGCGCGCGGGCGCGACTGATCCGCCGGCTGGGCGTCACCGGCGACGGCCTGTACGCCAGGCTGCTGCGCCGCGGCGTCGCCGACGACCTCGACCAGGCCGTTCGCGAACTCGACGACTTCTGAGGAGGCATGCCCGTGACAGAGGCCGCTTGGCGTCCCCGCCTGCGCGACAGCGTGATCGTGCAGACGGACGGCGGCACGCTGCTGTTCCTGTGCCTGGCGGACCGGACCGTCAAGAGATTCGCCTGCGACCCCTTCGTGAAAGACGTGGTGCGGCTGCTCGACGGCACCCGTTCGATCGGCGAGATCGGCGCGCTGGCCTGCGGCGAGAACCCGGAGGCGGAGCAGCGGGTGGCGGAGGTCGTGCAGATCCTCGCGGAGGAACGGCTGCTCAGCAGGACCCGCGACCCCGAACGGGACTTCCGCCTGCTGGGCGAGGAACGGGCCGGGTTCTACGACCGTCAGCTCCGGCTGTTCCAGGACTTCTGCGACGAGGGCCTGGCGCCGGAGACGAGCGGCGTCGGCCTCCAGCGGCGCGTCGACGGCGCGACCGCCGTCGTCTGCGGCGTCGGTGGCATCGGCGGATGGGTGGCGCTCGCGCTGGCCGTCGCCGGCGTCGGGCGGATCCGCCTGTGCGACTTCGACAGGGTCGAACGCTCGAACCTCACCCGGCAGGTGGTGTTCAGGGTCGGCGACGTGGGCGCCCCCAAGGTCGAGGCGGCCGCGGCGAGGTTGCGCGAGGCGAACCCGTACGTCGAGGTCGAGACCTTCGACCGCCGCATCGGCGGGGCCGGCGACCTTGAGGACGTCGTGGCCGGTGCGGACGTCGTCGTCAGCGCGGCCGACCTGCCCACCCCCAACGACGTGGCGGGCTGGGTGAGCGAGGCCTGCTGGCCGCGTGTCCCGCACATCATGGGCACCGGGTACGCCTACCACATCGGCGTGCTCGGCACCTCGATCGTCCCGGGACAGACCGCCTGCTGGGCGTGCGTACGCGCCGAGACGTTCGCCGACCACGGCCGCGTCGGCATGGAGACGGTCGTCGGGAAGCGGGAGAAGGCGGGCGCGATGGGGGCGCTGTGCGGTCTCGTCGGCAACATCCTGGCCTGGGAGGCCATCCGCCTCATCGCCGGCCTGCCGCCGGCGCTCGGCGGCAGGTGGAGCGAGGTGGACTTCTGGCCGCTGGAGATCCGGTCGCGAGCCGTGCCGCGACGTCCCGGCTGCCCCACGTGCGGAACGTGACCGGCCCGCCCGTCAGGCGGCGGTGCCGCGCCTCGTCCGCCGTACCAGCAGGCCGATGAGGTAGCAGCCGCCGATCACCGTGGTCACCACGCCGACCGGCAGCGAGACCGGCGCCAGGAGGAACTGCGCGGCCAGGTCGGCGGCCGGCAGGAGCACCGCCCCCGACAGCGCGGCGGGCCCCAGGGCCACGCCCGCCGAGCCCGTCAGCAGCCGCCCGATCTGGGGCGCGGCCAGCGAGATGAACACGATGGGGCCCGCCACCGCCGTCACCGTCGCCGTGCAGCCGACGCCCGCCAGCACGAGCAGCAGCCGCAGGCGGTTCAGCCGCACGCCCGAGGCGACGGCCAGCTCGTCGCCGAGCGCCGCCTGGTGCATGCCGGGGGACAGGACGGCCAGCAGCAGGGCCAGCGCGGCGACGACGGCGCAGGGCAGGACGAGCTCGTCCCAGTCCACGCCGTTCAGCGAGCCCGCGCTCCAGCCCGTACCGGCGATGGCCACGTCCAGCTCGGCCCTGAGCACGATCCAGGAGTTCAGCGCGGTCAGCATGGCGTTCACGGCGATCCCGACGACGACCAGCCGCATGCCGCTGAGACCCGACCGGAGCGACAGGGCGTAGACGGCCGCGGCGGCGAGCAGCCCGCCCGCGACGGAACCCGCGGCGAGCTGCGCGGACGTGCCGCCCAGCACGGTGATCGCGAACAACGCGCCCGTGTAGGAGCCGGCGTCGAGGCCGATGACGTCCGGGCTGCCCAGCGGGTTGCGCGTCAGGTTCTGGAACACCGCGCCCGCCAGGCCCAGCGCCGCCCCGAACACCAGCGCGGCCGCCACCCGGGGCAGCCGCCACTCCCTGACGACCACCACGGAGTCGCCCTGACCGGCCAGCGCCGCCAGCACCTCCTGCGGCGGCGTCCACGAACCTCCGAGGCACAACCCGAGCACGCCAAGCCCGAGCGCCGAGAGCAGCAGCCCGAGCGACGTCACGAGCGTCCTGCGCCCGGCCCTGACCGAGTACGCGCCCGCGCGCAGCACGACGGAGCCGCTCACAACGGCACCGCCCCGCGCCGCCGTACCGCCCAGATGAGCACGGGAGCGCCGGCGAACGCGGTCACCACGGCCACGGGCACCTCACCGGTCGGCAGCAGCAGCCGCGCCCCGATGTCGGAGGCCACCAGCAGCACCGGCCCCAGCACCACCGTGTACGCCATCAGCCACGGGATCGACCCGCCCGCCACCCGCCTGGCCAGGTGCGGCACCATGAGCCCCAGGAACGCGATCGGCCCCGCCGCGGCGGTGGCGGCCCCCGCCAGCAGCGTCACGAGCACCAGCACGGACAGCCGGGTGCGCAGCACGTGCCCGCCGAGCGCCCGCGCGACCTCGTCACCCAGCACCAGCGTGTTCAGCGGCCTGGTCACGGCGGCGGCGCAGACCAGCCCCGCGGCGATCGTGACGACGGGCAGCAGGAGCGGCGACTGCTCGTGCCCGGCCAGCGACCCGACGGACCAGAACCGGAACCGGTCGAAGACGTCCGGCAGCATGAGCCGCAGGCCGAGCGAGATGCCGGAGAGCACGGCGCTGAGCGCCACCCCGGTCAGCACGAGCCGCAGCGGCGAGGCCGAGCCGAGCGCGTACACCAGGACGGCGGCCAGCGCGGCTCCGGCCGAGGCCAGCGCCAGTTGGGCCCCCTGCCCGGACGCCAGGCCCAGCACGCCGCCGAGGTTGATGGCGAACCCGGCCCCCGCGGTCACGCCCAGGATGCCCGGCTCCGCCAGCGGGTTGCGGGTCAGCGTCTGGACCAGCGTGCCCGCGGTGCCGAGCGCCGCGCCGACGCAGACGCCCAGGATCGTGCGCGGCACCCGTACGTCACGCACGATCAGGGCCGCCTCCCCGCCCGCCGCGCCGGTGAGGGCCCGCCACACCTCGGCGGGAGCGAGGGCCTGCGCGCCGACGCAGACGCTCGCGACCGCCACGGCGAGCAGCAGCACCACGGACACGGCCAGCACGACGGGCCGCCGCGCCCCCCGCACCACGGACGCGGCTGCGCCTACGGGGAGGTCAGTCATCGAGATCGGCGACTCCGCGCTTCCAGTAGCCGGTGAACAGCGAGTCGAGCCGCCCCGCGCTCCACGGGCGCAGCGGCTTGATGTCGCCCGCCTCCCCGGCCGCGAAGAGGAACGAGGGCACGTCCGGCAGCTCCAGCCTCTGTACGGTCTCCGCGAGGAAGGAGCGCTCGCCGTCGCGGGCCAGCCAGACGACCTCCACACCGTCGCGCTGCGCCAGCGGATAGGTGTGCTCGACGGGATCGTCCGTCTCGATGACCAGGTGCGCGCTCACGTCGGGAGGCGACTCCTCCAGCCACCGGGCCGCCGCGGGCAGCGCGGTGGCGTCGACGGCGAACACGTAGTGCCGGTGGTGGTGCGGGAACGCCTTGGCCCCGGGGGGCCCGGCGATCGTCACCTCGTCGCCGACCGCGACGTTCTCCGCCCAGGCCGAGGCGACGCCGCCCGCGTGCAGCACGAAGTCGAGGTCGAGCTCGCGGGCCGCCGCGTCGTAGCGGCGCATGGTGTACCTGCGGGAGGGGGGCAGCGGCCGGGGCCAGTCGAGCGAGAGCTCGTCGTTGGGCACCGGGGGCCTGAGGGTGCCGTCGGGATCAGGGAAGACGATTTTGACGTGGTCGTCGGCCTGGTAGGTGTGGAAACCGTCGAGCCCCGGGCCCGAGACGGTGAGGCGGAGCATGCGCGGGGTCACGAGCTCGCGCGCGGCGACCGTGGCGGTGCGCACGCAGATCGGGTAGCCGATGCGGACCACGCCGGTCCCCGAGGCGTGGTGGGCGGCGACCCGGCCGCGCGGGTCGCGGCGGTCCGCGAGCGGGTCGTGCGCGTGGCGGTGGTGGCCGGTCATGCGCCGAGCAGCGGCGCGAGCGCCTGGTCGACGGCGTCCAGGGTCTTCAGCGCCGAGTCGTACGTGGCCGCCTCCGTGTAGCGCAGGGGGAACGCCCGGCCCGCCTTGACCGCGGGGAGGTTCTTCCACAACTCCGACTTCAGCACGTACGCGACGGACTCGTTCGGCGTGCCGTCGGGCTGCACCGAGTAGGTGATGGCGTCCGCCTCACCGAGGCTCTTCGACAACTCCTCGATCGATGGCGTCTCCGACACGTCGAGGCTTCCCCCGCCCTTCTCCTTGACCTGGCCGTAGTAGGTGACGCCGATGTCCTGGGCGATGTTGGTGCCCCACGAGTCGGCGAACTCCCGCTGGAAGGACCCCTTCGCGACCTCGCCGTACGAGCCGACGTGCCCGAAATCCACGCCCGCCAGCGCGTCCTCGTACTTGGCCGCCAGCTCCGCGGCCTTCTTCTCGTACGCGGCCTTGGCCTGGTCGAAGTTCGCGCCGCGGCCGGCGGCGTCGGCCTGGCGCCGCGACAACTCCCGCCACGCGGACGGCTTCGTCGGGCCGATCGCGACGACGGGCGCGACCGACTTCAGCCGCTCCATGTCTATCTCGGCGAGGACCGGCTTCGGTACGCCGATGACGATGAGGTCCGGCTTGACCTTGGCGATGGCCTCGTAGTTCGTCTCGGCCGCGGTCTCGCCGGCGACCTTCTCCAGGCCGTCGTACGTCGCCCGGTCCTCCCCCGACATCAGCGGCAGCCCGCGCTTCCACGTGGAGATGCCGACCAGCGCGGCGCCGGCCTCGATGAGCACGGGCACCGCGTACCCCGTGGCGACCACCCGCTTGGGGTCGGCGGGAATGGTGACCTGGCCGTTGTCCGCGTCGAAGACGCGGGTCGCGGCGGCCTCGGCGGGCTGCGCGCCGGAGCCGGTCGCGCCGCAGCCGGTCACCAGGGCGGCGAGCCCGGCGACCGGTGCGATGAGCGCCGCCTTGGCGGCACGCCGGAGCTGTGCAAAGAGCATGGAAGGGTTCCTTCACGAGGTGTGGGACGAAGTTAGGTTACCCTTACCAAAGTTGCTCGACGTGTCGCAGGGAGGCCATCCGATGTCGCTGAGACGTCACTCCGTGATGCTCACCGAGCCCACCGGCACGGACCCGCTCTGGTGCGAGGAGTACGGCTACGGCATCGGCCGCCCCAGCGGCATCCTCGTGCTCAAATACCGTTCGGCGCAGGCGCTGGAGTTCGGGGAGAGCCGCCAGGACTTCCTGCACCAGCTCTACTGGTCCCCCGACGGGATCCTGTCGACCCGGCACACCGCGCGGACCCAGTTCGTGGGCCACCGGGAGGCGTTCTGGGCCCACCGCGCCGTCACCCACGAGGTGCGCGCGGCCGACCGGCAGACCGTCTACCGGATCTGCCTGCGCGAGGTGCCGGCCTCGCTCGCCGGCCTGCGCGCGGGGCCCGTCTCGATCGACCGCGAGGCGGCGCGGCTCATCCAGGCCATCGCCCGCCCCGGCAACGACGAGGCGGGCGCGCTGGCTGCGCGCGCCCGCATCCTCGCGGGCCTCGGGGCGACGACCGCCGAGTTCGTCGGCCACCACGCCACCGGCACCGGGTTCGCGGCGGCGGTGGCGCGTGCCCTCTCCCACGACCCCGGCGACGCGGCCCGCCTCGACGAGTGGGCCGAGCGCCTCCACGTCAGCGTCAAGACGTTGCAGCGGGACTTCGAGCGGGAGTTCGGCATGTCGTACTCGCAGGTGCGGACCAAGCTGCGGCTCAGCTCGTCCCGGGTGCTGCTGGAGACCCAGCCGGTGGCCGAGGTGGCCAGGCGGGTCGGCTACTCCAGCCCGTCGGCGTTCATCACGGCCTTCACCAAGGAGTACGGCTGCACGCCCGGCCGCTACACCCGGCAGGGGGAACGGGAGCGCGCGTAACCCCGCCCTCTCCAGGCAGCCCGCCGACCGGGCGGCGAGAAGGCCGCTCCGCCGCCCGCTGACCCGGGCGGTGAGGTCGTTCCACGGTGTGTTGACGTGGGCGGTGAGACGTCGTTCCACGGTGCGCTGAACCGGGCGATGGAAGGTCGTTTCCTGGTGTGTTGACCTGGGTGGTGAGAGGGCGTTTCATGGTGCGGTGACCTGGGCGGTGAGGGGGAGGTCGGCGACGCTGGAACCGGCGTGCACGGTGAACTCGCCCGGCTCGGTCCGCCAGCCCCCGTCCCAGTGCTGGAACGCGCGCCGCGCGAGCGGGATCGTCACCCGCTCGGCCTGCCCGGCGCCGGCCCGCACCACCGCGAATCCCACCAGCCAGCGCACCGGCCGCTCCACCGCGCTCGGCTCCCGCGACAGGTACACCTGCACCACGTGCTTGCCCGCGCGTCCGCCGGTGTTGCGCACGGTCAGGCTCACCTCTCCGGCGCCGGCCGCGAGGTCGTACAGCTCCCAGCTCGTGTAGCCGAGCCCGTGCCCGAACGGGTAGGCGGGCTCGGCCCCGGCGCGCAGCCACGCGCGGTAACCGACGTGCACGCCCTCGTCGTAGAACACCACCCCGTCCACGGGAGCGGTCCGCAGGACCGGCACGTCCGCCTCCTCGCCGGGCCACGTGGTGGGCAGCCGTCCGCCCGGCTCGGCCGTCCCGAGCAGCACGTCGGCCAGGGCGTTGCCGAACTCCTGCCCGCCGAACCAGCCCAGCAGCACCGCGGCCACCTCGTTCCGCCACGGCATGAGCACGGGCGCGCCCGCGTTCACGACGACGACCGTACGCGGGTTGGCCGCCGCGACCGCCCGTACCAGCCTGTCCTGCGCGCCGGGGAGCGCCAGCGTGGCCCGGTCGGCCGCCTCACGCTCGATCTCCGGGCTCGTACCGACCACGATCACCGCCACCTCCGCCCGCCGCGCCGAGGCCACCGCCGCCTCAAGGGCTGCCATCTCGCTCGCCTCGACCTCACCGCCGTGCGCCTCACCGCCGTGCGCCGGGCCGGCGTCCGGTGCGAGGTCCTCGCCCAGGGTGAGGGTCAGGCCGTTGCCCTGCGGCACGCCGTCCAGCCTGGCCGTCAGTACGACCTCCCCGGCGGCGAGCCGCACCGTGACCGAGGCGTGCGGCGGCGAGACCAGGCCGCCGCCGAAGTCCTCGCCCTCGTGCACCAGCTCCCGCTCCAGCACCCGCTGACCGTCCACGGCCAGCGTGGCGAGCCCCGCTCCCGCGACGCCGAGCCGCGCGATGCCCGGCTCCCTCACCTGATAGCGGGTGGTGACCTCCACCGAGGACGTGCCCGCGGGACGGGAGCCGCCCAGCCGGGCGAGGTCGGACGAGCGGCGGTTCTCGCTCAGCAGCTCCCGGCCGCCGGAGTCGAGGAAACGGGCCCGCACCCCCGGCTCGCCCGAGACGGGGTCGGTCAGCCGCCCGATCGGCAGCGGCGCGAGGCCTTCCTGCGTGACGGCGCCGAGGGACCACGTGATCTCGGCGTCCGGCAGCGCGGCGCGCAGCCCGTCCAGCGGGGAGACGACGTACGGCGGGGTCACGGTGGCGCTGCCGCCGCCCTGGCTGCGGAACTGGAGCGCGTTGTGCCCGATCACCGCGACCGACCGGGGGCCGGGAGCGGGCCACGGCAGCTCTCCCTCGTTGCGCACCAGCACCATCCCGTCGGCCGCCACCCGCCGCGCCAGCACGGCACCGTCCTGCGCGGAGATCGCCACGGCCTCCACGAGATCCGCACCGGCGTCCCGTCCCGAAGCGAAAGCGCCGCCGCCCGGCGTGCCGACGTCCGGGCCGGCACCGTCCGGCGTGACGGTGGCCGGGGCGTGAGCGGGGGTGACGCCGTCGAGGGCGCCGACGCGGGCGGCGAGCCGTAGCAGGCGCCGTACCTTCTCGTCGACCACCGCCTCCGGCACGCGCCCGTCGCGCACCGCCGCGACCAGCGCGTCCCCCCACGGCCCGTCCGGTCCGGGCATCGCCAGATCCTGCCTGGCCAGCGCGGCCGGTACGGTCGAGCGCGCGGCCCACCAGTCGGACACCACCACCCCGTCGAACCCCCACTCGTCGCACAGGGGCTCGGCCAGCAGCGGGTTCTCCGTCATGGTGGCGCCGTTGACCGCGTTGTACGCCGACATGACCACCCAGGCCCCCGCCTCCGCCACGGCCTTCTCGAACGCCGCCACGTACAGCTCCCGCAGCGCCCGCTCGCTGACCACGACGTTCGCGGTGAAACGTTCGGTCTCGAAGTCGTTGCCCACGTAGTGCTTCGGGGTCGCGGCGACGCCGAGGCTCTGGACGCCGCGCACGTACGCCGCCGCCAGGTCGGCCGTCAGCAGCGGATCCTCGGAGTAGGCCTCGAAGTGCCGCCCTCCGAGAGGGCTGCGGTGCAGGTTGATCGTCGGCCCGAGCACGACGTGGGCGCCCTTGCGCCGCGCCTCGGCGGCCAGCGCCGTCCCGTAGGCGCGGGCGGTGCCGACGTCCCAGGTGGCGGCGAGCGCGGTGGCGGACGGCAGGTTGACGGCGGGGTCGCGTTCGTCCCAGGTGACGCCGCGGATGCCGGACGGCCCGTCGGACAGCACCATGGCGCGCAGCCCGATGTCCGGGTCGGCGTGGGTGCTCCACTCGTCCGCGCCGGTCAGCAGGCGGACCTTGCGCTCCAGGGTGAGCTTGTCGAGGAGCCGGTCGATCTGGTGGTGCACGGATGCCTCCCGTTGCTCATACGTATGAGCGCATCTGCCGGATGGGTTGATCAGGGACGCTAAGTACAGAACGCCCGCCCGTCAAGGGGCCACGAAAACTTCCGGTCACACCCTTGACGCCTGGCCGTAACGTCCATACCGTGCCTGTTCATACGTAGAAGCACACCGGTCCTCCCTCATCCCGGCCGGCTTGCGCATACGTATGCGCACCCCCTGGAGACACACATGGCAACAAGAGGACTCCTGATCGCCGTCGTGATGGTGCTCGCCGCCGCGTGCACGGCGGGCGTCCAGAGCCCGCCGGCCGGCGGCGCCCGTACGGACACCATCGTCTTCGGCAAGACCGACGCCGGCACGACGTACACCCGCAACTACAACGTGGTCGGCCCCGCGACGCAGAAGACCCCCAACGCGGAGATGATCTACGAGCCGCTGGCCCGCATCGACTACAGCGACGGCGGCACGGTCAAGCCGTGGCTGGCCGAGAGCCTCGAGTTCGACGAGAAGGGCACCCGACTCACGATCAAGGTGCGCCAGGGGGTGACGTTCTCCGACGGCGCGCCGCTGACCGTCGACGACGTCGTGTTCTCCCTGCGCCTGCCCCTGGAGGAGGCGGACTTCAACCTGGCCGGCACCACGTACGAGGACGTGGAGAAGGTGGACGGGTCGACGGTCGCGGTCACGTTCGGCGAACCGGGCTTCAGTGAGATCAACCAGTTCGCCTCGCCGTCGCTGCCGATGGTGCCGAAGAAGATCTGGGAGAAACAGGATCTCAACGCCTGGACCAACCCCGACCCCGTGGGCACCGGTCCGTTCGTCCTGGAGTCGTTCGCGGCCCAGCAGATCACGCTGCGCGCCCGCGACGACTACTGGGGCGGCTCGCTTCCCATGAAATACCTGAAGATCATTCCCACCAACCAGGACGCGGTGAAGGCGCAGCTGCTGCGCGGCGAGGTCGACTGGGCGATCCAGTCGTGGCCGGGGGCCGAGCAGGAGTACGTCGCCAAGGACCCGCAGAAGCACCTCTACCAGCTCTACGCCACCGGCGGTGCGTACTCGATGCTCTACAACACCGCCAGGCCGCCCTTCGACGACGTGCACGTGCGCCGCGCGCTGGCGATGACGATCCCGCGCGGCGACATCGTCACCACGCTCAACCGGCCCGGCACCGAGGCGGGCCCCACCGGCCTGGTCGACCTGGTCTACCGGGACTGGCTCAAGCCGGAGTACCGCGGCAAGGTGCAGCAGGTCGACGCCGAGGGCGCCAGGCGCGAGCTGGCGGAGGGCGGCTGGACGGTCACCGGCGGCAAGCTGGTCAAGGACGGCGAGTCGTACACGCCCAGCCTCTCCTTCAACCAGGACTTCGGCTGGGCACCCTACGCCGACATCATGATCAACAGTTGGAAGTCGGCGCTCGGCCTGCAGGTCAAGTCGGCCGGAGCCCCCGGCGCCAACCTGTACGACAGCCAGCAGCTCGGCACGTTCGACCTGACGATCGCCACCGTCGGCGGCGCCGGCGTGAGCGGCGTCTACAGCATGCTGGCCGGCCGCGCGGTCAGGCCCATCGGGAAGAAGGCCGCCACCAACCTGGGCCGCTGGAAGGACACCAGGACCGACGCCGTGCTCGCCGACCTGCTGGGCACCTCCGACACGGCACGGCTCAAGCAGCTCGCCCAGGACATGCAGACCATCGTCGTGGACCAGGTGCCGTTCAGCCCGATCTACAACTCGTACTGGTTCGTGGCGATCAACGCCGGGCGGTGGACGGGCTGGCCCACCCCCGAGAAGTTCTCCTACGTGCCGTTCCCCAATCTCGGCCCCGACACCACGCTGACGCTGATGAACCTCAAGCGTGCCGCCCCATGACCGGCGGGCGTTTCCTGGCCAGGCGGCTCGGCTTCTACGCCGCGGCCGTGTGGTCGGCCGTCACCCTGAACTTCCTCATCCCGCGCCTGATGCCCGGCGACCCGTCGCTGGCGATCATCGAGGAACTGGAGCGGGTCAGCGGCCAGTCGCTGCCGCCGCGCACGCTGGAGTCGATCCAGCGCCTGTTCGGCGACCCGAGCGCCAACCTCGGCTCACAGTATCTCGACTACCTGGCCCAGCTCGCCCGGCTCGACCTGGGCGTGTCGATCAGGAACTTCCCGACCCCGGTCAGCGACCTGGTCTGGCAGGGCCTGCCGTGGACGCTGCTGCTGGTCGGCAGCACCACCGTGGTGGCGTTCGCGGTCGGCACCGGGCTCGGCGTGATCGCCGGATGGCGGGCCGGCGGCCGGTTCGACTCGATCGTCAGCCCGCTGACCACGTTCGTGTCGTCCGTGCCGTACTTCTGGGTGGCGCTGTTGGCGTTGTGGGCGTTCGGGTTCCTGCTCGGCTGGTTCCCGCTCGCCGGCGGCTACGATCCGGACCTGCCCGTAGGGTTCAACGCGCCGTTCATGCTGAGCGTCCTGCACTACGGCGCCCTGCCCGCCGCGACGATCGTGTTCTCGGCGTTCGGCGGCTGGCTGCTCGGCATGCGCAACATGACCGTCACGACCGTGCGCGAGGACTACGTGCTGCTCGGCCTGGCCAAGGGCCTGTCACCGCGCCGGGTCATGCTCCGGTACGCCGCGCGCAACGCCATGTTGCCGAACTTCACCGGCTTCGCCCTCGCGCTCGGCGGCGTCGTCGGCGGCGCGCTGCTGACCGAGATCGTCTTCAGCTACCCCGGCATCGGCTACCTGCTGTTCATCTCCCTCCAGCAGCGCGACTACCCGGTGATGCAGGGCGTCTTCTTCCTCATCACGCTCACCGTGCTCCTCGCCAACCTGGCGGCGGACTCGGTGTACGCGCTGCTCGACCCGCGCATCAGGGAGCGCGCATGAAAGTACGCGCAGGCTCGGCGGTCATCGCCCTCTTCGCCCTGGTCGCCATCTTCGGCGGCTGGTTCAGCGAGACCGTGCTGGGCCTCGACCCGAGGGCCAACGACATCCAGGCCATCGCCCAGCCGCCGTCGGCCGAGCACCTGCTCGGCACCACCCAGTTCGGGCAGGACGTGCTGGCCCAGGTGATCGCGGGCGCGAGCGGCTCGATGTTCGTGGGCTTCCTCGCCGCCGCGATCGGCACGGCGCTGGCGGTGCTGGTCGGTGTGACCGCCGGCTACTTCGGCGGCGGCGTGGACGGCGTGCTGAACTTCCTGACGAACCTCTTCCTCGTCATGCCGGTGCTGCCGCTCATCTTCGTCGTGGCCGGCTACCTGCAAGGCACCGGCCTGTGGACGATCGCGCTGATCATCGGGCTGTTCGGCTGGGCGGGCGGCGCCCGTACGCTGCGGGCCCAGGCCATGAGCGTGGCGGGTCGCGACTTCGTACGCGCCATGCGGCTGCTCGGCGAGAGCAACCGCCGGCTCGTCTTCTTCGAGGTGCTGCCGCACATGACCGGGCTGATCGCGTCGATGTTCCTGCACGCGCTGATCGGCGCGGTGCTGGCGGAGGCGGGGCTGGCCTTCCTCGGGATCTCCGACTCCGGGTCCCTCAGCTGGGGCACCATGATCCAGGCGGCGCAGCAGCAGAGCGCGGTGCTGCGCGGGCTGTGGTGGTGGTTCGTGCCGCCGGGGTTGTGCATCGCGCTCATCGGCACGGCGGCGGCGCTGGTCAACTTCGGCGTGGACGAGGTGGCCAACCCCAAACTCCGGGTCGTCAGGACCCGCCGGCGGCCACGGATCGCGAGGAGCGAGGCGGCATGACCTCCCAGACACAGGAACAGGCGCCGGCCACCCCGGCCGCCCACCGCGCGGTACTGCAGGTGGAGGGCCTCAGCGTGGAGTACGCCGGTGAGGTGCGGGCGTGCGTGGACGTGTCGTTCACGCTGCGCCGCGGCGAGATTCTGGGCGTGGCGGGCGAGTCGGGATCGGGCAAGTCCACCCTGATCACCGCGCTGACCCGGCTCCAGCGCCCGCCCGCCGTCACCACCGCCGGCCGCATCCTCTACCACGGCCGCGACGGCGGCCCGTCCGTCGACCTCGTCACGCTCGACGACAGGGCCCTGCGGGAGCTGCGCTGGACGAGCCTGTCCATCGTCCTGCAGAGCGCGATGGACGCGCTCAACCCCGTGATGCGGCTCGGCGCCCAGTTCGCCGACGCGCTGCGCGCCCACGACCGGCGGATGAGCAAGAAGGAGGCCTGGCAGCGGGCCGCCGAGCTGCTGGTCATGGTCGGCATCTCGGCCGACCGGGTCCGCGGCTATTCCCACCAGCTCTCCGGCGGCATGCGGCAGCGCGCGGCCATCGCGCTCGCCCTGGCCTGCCGGCCCGACCTCGTCGTCATGGACGAGCCGACCACCGCCGTGGACGTGGTCATGCAGCGCCAGATCCTCTCCCAGATGCTGCGGCTGCGCGAGGAGCTCGGCTTCGCCGTCGTGTTCGTCACCCACGACCTGTCGCTGCTGCTGGAGGTGGCCGACCGCATCGCCATCATGTACGCCGGCCGCATCGTCGAGATCGGCACCGCGCGGGCGCTCTACACCGACCCGAAGCACCCCTACACCAGGGGCCTGCGGGACTCGTTCCCGCCGCTGCACGCCCCGCTGCGGCCGCTGGCCGGCATCCCCGGCAGCCCGCCCGACCTGCGCAGGCCACCGCCGGGTTGCCCGTTCCACCCGCGCTGCCCCGAACGCTTCGACGGTTGCGACCGCACCCTGCCCGAGCTCGTCACGACCGGCGGGCACGAGGTCGCCTGCCTGCTCTACCCTGCTGGAGGTGAACGATCATGAGCGAGCCCGTGCTCGAGGCGCGTGACGTCGCCAAGCACTTCCCCGTCGGCAGGCGCGGCGTTGTGCGGGCCGTGGAGGACGCCACGCTGGCGTTGCTGCCCGGCCGCATCGTGGCGCTCGTGGGGGAGAGCGGCAGCGGCAAGACCACGCTGGCCCGCGTGCTGGCCCGCTTCTACCCGCCCACCAGCGGCGAGGTGCTGCTGCACGGCCGCCCCGCCGGCCGCCGCGGCTACCACGGGGACGTGCAGCTGATCTTCCAGGACCCGTTCGGGTCGCTGAACCCGCTGCACCGCGTCCGCTACAACCTCGAACGCGCCCTGCGCCTGCACCACCGCATCCGCGACCGGCGTGAGCTGGAACGGCAGGTGCTGGAGCTGCTCGAAAGGGTCAGCCTCAGCCCCGCGGCCGACTTCGTCGACAAGTTCCCCCACGAGCTGTCCGGCGGCCAGCGCCAGCGGGTCGTCATCGCCCGCGCCCTCGCCGTACGGCCGAAGGTGCTGCTTGGCGACGAGCCCATCTCGATGCTGGACGTGTCGATCCGGCTCGACATGCTCAACCTGCTGGCCCGGCTGTGCGACGAGGACGGGCTGGCGCTGCTCTACATCACGCACGACATCGCCAGCGCCCGCTACCTCTGCGACGACATCGTGGTCATGTACGCCGGGGGCATGATCGAGGGCGGGCCGAAGGAGGAGGTGATCGCCCGGCCCCGGCACCCGTACACGAAGCTGCTCATCGAGTCCTCGCCCGACCCCGGACGCGGCGAGGACGACCGGGCGGCGCTGTTCGACGGCGCCGACGAGCTGGGGGAGCCGCCGAGTCTGGCGAGCCCGCCCGCCGGATGCCGCTTCCACCCGCGCTGCCCCTTCGCGATGCCGGAGTGCGAGCAGAGCCCGCCGCCGCGCACCGACCTCGGCGGCGGGCACTGGGCGCACTGCTGGCTGCACCAGAAGGGCCGGGCCGGCGAACTGGAGTCCACCACCCACGCGGCCGCTCTGGCCTCGCGAGCCGCCGGTGCCGCCGGTGCCGGTAAGGAGGAAGGGGCATGACGTCCAAACGCCGCGGGCAGGCCCCGCGCCAGTCCGACGTGGCCCGGCTGGCCGGGGTGTCCCAGTCGGCCGTGTCCCGCGTGATCAGCGGCGACGTGGACTCCGCGCGCATCCCCGAGGAGACCCGCCAGCGGGTGCTCGCGGCGATCAAGGAGCTCGGGTACGTCCCCAACGCGTCCGCGCGCAACCTGCGCAACAAGCGCAACAACCTGATCGGCGTGCACACGTTCGAGGCGGTCTTCCCGCACGCCCGCGACGACTTCTACTTCGAGTTCCTGCTGGGTATCGAGGAGCGGGCCGAGCAGACCGGCTTCGACCTGGTGTTGTTCACCTCGACGGGGGCGGGCGACGGGCGGCGCAGGGTCTACCGCGACGGCACCAACCGGCTCAACCTGGCCGACGGCAGCGTGCTGCTCGGCGTCTCCACCGACCGGGCGGAGCTGGCCAGGCTGTGGAACGACGGCTACCCGTTCGTGCACATCGGCCGCAGGGAGGTGCCGGGCGCGCAGATTCCGTGCGTGATCCCCGACTACCGCGGCGCCGCCATCGGCATCGTCGACAAGCTGGCCGGGCACGGCCACCGCCGCTTCGCCTACCTGCGCGAGCCCATGGAGATGGAGCCGTACGCCGACCGGCGCGACGGCTACCGCGAGGCCGTGGAGCGGCTCGGCCTGACCGACAGGTCGCCCGGTTTCCGCGGCGAGAGCGGCCTGACCGGCGACTGGATCGACGAACTGCTCCGTGGCGGCGAGACGGCCGTGGTGGCCGAGAGCGTCCGGCTGGCCGAGCAGCTGCTCGGCGGCCTCAGGGAACGCGGCGTACGGGTGCCGCAGGACATCTCCGTCGCCGTGCTCGAAGCCACCTGGCCGGGCACCTCCGCCCAGTGGGATTCCCTGGAGATCCCGCGCGTCGCGATCGGCCGCATCGCCGTCGACCGGGTCATCGACATGCTCGACCACCCTGACGAGCCGCCCGAGAGCCTGCTCGTCCCCTGCCCGATCGTCCCCGGCACGACCATCGCCGCCGCCCGCGAGGAGCGGCCCTAGACCGTGACGACCAGCTCCCCCCGGGCCGCGCCGCGACCCGGCGACGGCCTCTGCACTCATCGCTGCCCTCATCCATACGAAGGAGCCCACGGGGAATGACGGAACTCCGAACTGACGTGCTCATCGTCGGCGGCGGCCTGGGAGGCGTCGCGGCGGCGCTCACGGCCGCGAATCTCGGCCGTAACGTGATCATCACCGAGCCCACCGACTGGCTGGGCGGCCAGCTGACCGCCCAGGCCGTGCCGCCGGACGAGCACGCCTGGATCGAGAAGCGGGAGTTCGCCCCGCCGGGCTACGCCGACCTGCGCCGCCGGGTGCGCGACTACTACCGGCGCAACTACCCCGTCCGCCCCGGCGCGGGCCCCCTGATGGATCCCGGGCTCGGCATCGTCAGCAGGATGTGCCACGAGCCGCGCGTGGCCGTCGCCGTGCTCGACGAGATGCTCGCCCCCTGGCGGGCGACGGGCTTGATCACCGTGCTGCTCCGGCACGAGCCGGTCACCGCCTGGACGAGCGGCGACAGGGTCGACGCCGTCACGCTGCGCGACCTGGAGACGGGCGGCGAGCTGACCGTGGCGGCGTCGTACGTGGTCGACGCGACCGAGCTGGGCGACCTGCTGGAGCTCGCGGAGGTCGAGCACGTCGTCGGGGCCGAGGGGCGCGACACGACCGGAGAGCCGCACGCCCCCGACACGGCGGACCCGCTCGACCAGCAGGCCATCTCGTGGTGCTTCGCGCTGGAGCACCGGCCGGGCGAGGAGCACGTCATCGACCGACCCGCCGGATACGAGCACTGGCGGGACACCGTGGCGCCGTTCTGGCCGGGGCCGCAGCTGTCGTGGACGGACGTCGTGCCGATCACGCTGCAACGGCGCGAATGGCGGCTGTTCGGCGACGGGACCGGGCACTTCGACCTGTGGCAGTTCCGCCGCATCCTGGCAGGCGAGCAGTTCACCGGCCTGCCCGACCTGACCATGGTGAACTGGCCGCAGATCGACTACTGGGAGAGCCCGCTGCTCGGCGCCGACCCCGCCGTCGCCCTCGCGGGCAGCAGGGAACTGTCGCTGTCGTTCCTGTACTGGATGCAGACCGAGGGCGGATACCCTGGGCTGCGGCTGCGGCCCGACGTGACCGGCACCCGCGACGGGCTGGCCAAGACCCCCTACATCCGCGAGTCGCGCCGCATCGTCGCCGAGTTCACCGTCCTGGAGCAGCACGTCGGCGTGCAGGCCAGGCCGCAGGGCGCGGGCAGCGAGGTCTTCCACGACAGCGTGGGGATCGGCCGCTACCGCATCGACCTGCATCCCAGCACCGCGGGGCGCACCTACGTCGACATCGAGGCGTACCCCTTCCAGATCCCGCTCGGGGCGCTCATCCCCGTGCGCGTCGACAACCTGCTGCCCGCCAACAAGAACATCGGCACCACCCACATCACCAACGGCTGCTACCGGCTGCACCCCGTCGAGTGGGCCATCGGCGAGGCCGTGGGCGCGCTCGCGGGCTTCTGCCTGGACCGAGACCTGCCGCCGCGCAAGGTCCGCTCCGACGCCGCGCACCTGTCGGACTACCAGCACCTGCTGAGCGACACGCTCGGCACCACGCTCGCCTGGCCGGAAGAGATCCGTACCCATCGAGAGTAGGAGCCCATGTCCCGCTTAAGCGCAACCGTCACCGCCACCGTCACCGCCCTCGTCCTCGGCCTGACGGCCCTGATC
>NZ_JAAAHR010000138.1:0-27094 GCF_009908215.1 Nonomuraea sp. K271
GCTCCGGGGGCGGCCAGTTCGGAGGCCAGTTCGGAGGCCAGTTCGGCCACGGTCGGGGCGTTGAAGAGGTGGCTCGCGGTGGCGGGCAGACCCTGCGCCGCGAGGCGGGCGGCGACCCGTACGGCCTGCAGCGAGTTGCCGCCGAGCGCGAAGAACCCGTCGTCGCGCCCGACCCGAGCGACGCCGAGCACGTCCGCCCAGACCGCCGCGATCCGCCGCTCCACCTCGGTACGCGGCGCCCGCCCACCGTCCGTCACCGGGTCGCGTACGGCCGGGGCCGGCGGGGGAGGGACGGACGGTTCGGGTACAAGGGGCAGGTCGATGGCGGACACCGGTGCGCCGGGGTCGGCGGCCATGGCCTCCAGGGCCCGCACCAGCGCGTCCGCCAGCCACTCCATCACCGGCTCGGAGAAGGCGTCCAGGCGGTACTCCACGGTCACGGCGATCCCGTCAGGCCTCCCGCCGGGTCCGTAGTCGTCGGTCACGTCGACCAGCAGCTCGAACCGGGCCGCTCCGGTCCTGACCACCTCGACCCGCGACTCGACGCCCGGCAGCGACAGCTCGGCCCGCGCGTTGTTCTGCAGCGCCAGCACCACGTCGACGAGGGGATGCCGCCCGGGACGCCGTGCCGGGGCGAGCTCCTGCACGACCCGCTCGAACGGCACCTCCTGGTGCGAGAACGCCTCCAGATCCGTCTCCCGCACGCGCGACACCAGTTCGCCGGCGGACGGATCACCGGTGAGGTCGGTACGCAGGACGAGCAGGTTGACGAAGAACCCGACGAGGTCGTCCACCTCGTCGCCGGACCGCCCGGCGACCGGTGCCCCGATGGGCAGGTCGGTGCCCGCGCCCGCCCGTTCGAGCACCACGGCCAGTCCCGCCTGCAACACCATGAAGAGCGTGGCACCGCGTTCCCTGCCCAGTTCCACCAGCCGCCGGTGCAGGCCGGGGCCGACCTGCCTGAGCACCGTGCCCGCGGCGCCCGCCGTCTCCGCCCTCCATGTCCCCTGCTCGCGGGTCTGCGGCCTGCGCGGCAGCGGGAGCGGCTCGGGCATGCCCGCCAGCGTCCTGCGCCAGTAGCGCAGCTCGGCGGCGGGCAGCGCGTCCACCCGCGTATGGTGCCGCATCGCGTGGTCGGCGTACCGGACGGGCAGGGGAGGCAGTTCGGCGGGCCGGCCGGCGAGCCGCGCCCGGTAGGCCTGTGACAGGTCGCGCATGAACGGCGGCAACGACCACCCGTCGGTGGCGATGTGGTGCATGACCAGCAGCAGCGCGTGCTCGTCCGGCCCGGTCGTGAACAACACGGAATGGATAGGCAGCTCCGCGCCCAGGTCGAAGCGGTGCCTCGCCGCCTCGGACACCCGCGCGTCCAGTTCGTCCCGCGCCACGTCGACGGCTTCGAACCCGGGTTTGGCCTGCTCCGGCGGCAGCACCCTCTGGGCGGGGTCCCCGTCGTGGACGGTGAAGATCGTGCGCAGCGGTTCGTGCCGGGCCACCACGTCCTCCAGCGCCCCGCGCAGGGCCGCCACGTCCACGGGGCCGCTGAGCTGTACCAGCATGGGCATGTTGTAGGCCACGCCCGCGTCGATCTGGTCGAGGAACCACAGGCGGCGCTGCGCGAACGACAGCGCCCCGCCGGCGGGCACACCGCCCGCGGGGCCGTCAGGAGGGCCGGCGACGGGCGCCGGAGCGGGACGCGGGGCCGGGACGAGGGCGGCGACCGCGGCCACCGTCGGCCCTTCGAACAAAGCCCGGACGCCCACCTCCACGCCCAGCTCGGCATGGATCCTGCTGAGGAGCCTGGCCACGGTCAGCGAGTCGCCGCCCATGGCGAAGAAGTCGTCGTCCACCCCCACGTCCGGCACGCGGAGGACGTCGGAGAACAGCTCGCACAGCCGCCGCTCCACCTCGTTGCGCGGCGCCCCGGAGGAGCCGGCCGGCTCGTACGAGGGCGCGGGAAGGGCCGCCCGGTCCAGCTTGCCGGTCGCGGTCAGCGGCAACGCCTCCAGGACCACGAACGCCGACGGCACCATGAACGACGGCAGCGCGGCCGACGCGTGGGCCCGCAGCGCCTCGCCGTCCACCGTGTGCCCGGGGCGCGGCACCACGTACGCGACCAGCCGCCGCTCGCCGGGCGTGTCCTTCCTGGCCACCACGCGCACCTGACCGGCCGCCGGGTGGGCGGCCAGCACGGAGGCCACCTCGTCCGGCTCGATCCGGAACCCGCGGATCTTGACCTGCTCGTCGGCCCGCCCGGCGAACTCCAGCCTGCCCGCGCGGCGCCGTACGAGGTCGCCCGTGCGGTACATGCGCTCGCCCGGCGCGCCGAACGGGTCGGCCACGAACCGCTCGGCCGTCGCCCCTGGCTGCCCGAGATAGCCCAGGGCGAGCCCTTCCCCGGCGGCGTACAGCTCGCCGACCTCCCCGTCGGCCACCGGCCGCAGCCGCGCGTCCAGGACGTGCACCCGCTTGCCGCGCAGGGGCGCGCCGATGGGCACGGGCCCGTCGCAGGCGGTGATCGGGTGCGTGGTCATGAAGATCATGTTTTCGACGGGCCCGTAGCCGTTGCTGACCCGCAGCCCGGGATGGCGGTCGAGGGCGCGCCCGACGTGCGCGGGCGACGGGGCCTCCCCGCCGACGATCAGGTGCCGTACGCCGGCGAGCGCGCCGGGGTACTCGTCCACGATCACGTTGAACAGGCTGCTCGACAGGTACATGCAGGTGACGCCGTGCTCGGCGGCCAGCCGGGCCATCACCATCGGGTCGGGCCGCTGCCCCGGATGCAGCACGCAGGTGCCGCCGGACAGCAGCGGCCCCCACAGCTCCAGGGCGAAGGCGTCCCACGACACGGGGGAGCACTGCAGCCACACGGCGTCGAACGGCACGTAGTCCTGGCCCGTCACCGTGGCCACGATCGCCCGGTGCGGGGCGGCGACGCCCTTGGGCCTGCCGGTGGAGCCGGAGGTGTACATGACGCAGGCGACCCCGTCGTGGCGGGCGTCGTACGGCAGGCGTTCGATCCCCTCCGCGGTGAGGACGGCGGCGGCGCCCGCGTCGGACACGACGGCGCGCAGCCGTTCCTCGGGGAAGCCCGGGTCGAGCACGAGGTATCCGGCCCCGGCCTGCAGCACGGCGAGGAGCGCGACGACGAACTCGGCGTCGCGTTCCATGCGCACCCCCACCAGGCGGCCCGCCACCGCACCCGGGTCCGCGGAGAGCCGCGCGGCGAGCGCCGAGGCGCGCGCGTCCAGCTCCGCGTAGGTCAGCCGTTCGCCCTCGCAGATGAGCGCCGTCCTGCCGGGCGTGCGCGCCGCCTGCCGCGCGAAGACTTCGTGCACACCGCCTGCGGCCCCGTTCGTCACGCCCATCGTCAGGACCGGGTGAGGCTCGCCGGGCGCATGTCCGTCCAGTGCGTCTCGATGTAGGACAGGCACGCGGCCCGCGGGCTCTCCTCCAGCGCCACCCGCCAGCCCGCGGGCACGTCGATGCCGGCCGGCCAGAGCGAGTGCTGGTTCTCGTCGTTCACCAGCACCAGGTAGGAGCCGTTCTCGTCCTCGAAGGGGTTGGTGGTCATGGTCAGCCTCCCGCGGGTTGCTTCTCGAGGTCGGGGGTCAGCACGTCGATGTGGCGTACGGCACGGCGGGCCAGCCCCCACAGGGCGGCTGCCGCCCCGAGCAGGCCGGCGATGAACAACATCGCCGCCATGCCGCTGCCGGGGCCGGTCCCGACCAGGGGCCGCAGCAGCCCGGCCAGGCCGGTGCCGGCCGCCGCCTGCGGTTCGAAGACCTGGTCGGCGAGCGGCCCGGAGAAGGCCATCGCCACGGGCGAGGAGATCTGCGAGACGAACATGACGGCGCCGAACACCCGTCCCTGCCGGTCCTTCGGCACCTTGGTCTGGATGATCGACTGCATCGAGCCGTTGACGATCGGCATGATCATCGCGCCGACGAGCATGGCCGCGGTCCAGGCGACGACGCCATGCGCCATGGCCGTGACGATCTGCGCGCTGACGCACATGCCGACGACGCCGAGCATCATGCCGAGCACCCGGTTCTTCGGCCCGCCCCAGGCGGCCAGAAGCAGCCCGCCCGCGATGCCGCCGGCGCCGATGCCGGCGTTCACGCTGGCCAGCGCGGAGACGTCGCTGCCGGTCCTGGCCAGGATCATCGGCTGCACCACGGCGAACCCGAAGACCATCACCAGGTTGACCGTGAAGAACACCGAGATGAGCCCGCGCAGGCTGGGATGGGCGAACAGGTAGCGCAGCCCTTCCAGCGAGTCGGCGCCGAGGCGTTTGCGCGTCCCCGCCTCGCCGGGCTGGTCGCCGTCCATGCGCACCAGGCGTACGGTGAGCAATGCGACGGCGAAGCTCAGCAGGTCGATCCAGAGCACCACGCCGAGCCCGCCAGTCACCACGAGCAGCCCGGCCAGCGCGGGTCCTCCCACGTCGGCCACGCTCTTGGCGGTGGCGAGCAGGCCGTTGGCCCGCTGCAGCTGCTCCTTGCCGACCAGCAGCGGCACGGCCGACGACAGGGCGGGAAACTGGAAGGCGGCGGCGGCCCCGAGCATCGCGACCGTGACGTAGACCTGCCACAGGTGCAGGTCGCCGAGGAAGTAGACGGCCGTCATGGCGGCGACGGCCACGAGCCCGCCGAGGTCGGCCAGTTGCAGGGCGGTGCGCTTGCGGAAACGGTCGACGATGGCGCCCGCGGTGGGGCTCAGCAACATCTGGGGCAGCAGCGCGCACAGCGACAGCGCCACGACCTGGGTGACCTGGTGGTCGACCGTCCACGCCTGGATGACCAGGGAGAAACGGAGAACGGAATTTCCGACGAGGGTGACGACCTGGCCACCCCAAACCAGGCTGAATCTACCCATCCCAGAAAATCGATGGATAAATCGGTTCTGTTGCGACGGTTGTTGGGACGATGGAGGTCCACCCATGTGTGCCCGAGGCCCTTCTGATGAAAGGAACCCTGAGGTGGCCTACCGTTCACAGCCGCCTCATCAGTACCTTCACACACCATTATGGGCGGGGCAATACGCACTATGTGGTGTCGTAATTACGTCCTGTCAAAGGTCGAGGTCAGCCGCGCGGAGCGCTTCGGCGGCGACCGCGTGGCGCAATTCGCCGATGCCGTCGCGGCCGCGCACCGGGTGCACGGCGTTCGTCAGCAGCACCACGGTGAGCCGGCGAGCGGGGTCGACGACGAGCGAGGTGCCGGTGAAGCCGGAATGCCCGTACGCGCCGTCCAGCGGCCCCACGACGGACGGATCGCCGAGCCGCACCCCCAGCCCGTGCCGGAAGGGAGCGCCCTCAGCGCCCTGGTCGCGCGTCATCTCGGCGACGCTCTCCCCGCTCAGCATCGGGCCGCCGCCGCGCCGCAGCGCCTCGCCGAAGGCGAGCAGGTCCCCGGCCGTGGCGAACACTCCGGCGTGCCCCGCCACCCCGCCCAGCGCGTAGGCGGTCTCGTCGTGCACCTCGCCGCGTACACAACCGGGCCCAGGGCGTTCGGGTTTCCACTCGGTCGCCGCCACCCGCGCGGGCGACGCGGGACGGTAACCGGTGTCGGCCAGGCCGAGCACCTCGGTGACCCGCGTGCGGACCAGCACGTCCAGCGGCGCTGCGCCGGCCACCTCGGCGATGCGGCCCGCCATGACCATGCCGACGTCGCTGTAGAGGTAAGGGCCGCCGACCGGGTGGACGACCGGCGTCTCCAGCATCGCGGCCATCCGCGTGGCCGCGTCCGCGTCCGGCAGCTCCAGGTCGATGCGGCGGGTCGCCGGCAGGCCCGCCGTGTGGGTGAGCAGATGGCGCGGGGTGATCCGCCCGTCGCTCGCGGGGACGTGCCGCGTGACGGGCTCGTCCAGGTCCAGCCGGCCCTCCTCGGCCAGCCTGAGCAGCACGGCCGTGGTGAACAACTTGCTGATCGAGGCCAGGTCGAAGATCGAGTCGCGCCGTGCGGGCGGACGTTGCGCGGCAGGCGTTCCGTCCGCGCCGGCGTACCGTACGAGCTCGCCAGCCACCGAGGCGGCGGCGACCGAGCCGTTCACGGCGATCAGCGTGACCGCCGCGGAGCACACGCGCGGCACCGCGTCCGCCAGGATGGCGTCCAGCCGGGTGTTCAACACCGTCCCCTCATCCCCGTCGTGGTGTGATGGCGTCAGCCGCTCAGCGCGTCGCTGAGGCGCTCGCCGTGCGACTCCAGCAGCGCGCGGGCCGCCTCGGCGTCGAGCCCGTGCTGGATCATCAGCACCGCGATCTTCGCCTGGCCGTCGGCCGCGTCCAGCGCCGCCACGGCCGTCTCCTGGTCGGCTCCGGTGATGTCCCTGACCATGCGCAGCGCCCGGCCGGCGAGCTTGCTGTTCATCGCCGACATCTCGATCATCTCGTTGCCGTACGTGCGGCCGAGCCGCACCATGGCGATCGTGGAGATCATGTTCAGCACGAGTTTCTGCGCCGTCCCGGCCTTGAGCCGGGTCGAGCCGGTCACCACCTCGGGCCCCACGACCACCTCGATCGCATGCTCGGCGGCGGCCGACAGCGGCGCGCCCGTGTTGCACGACAGGGCGGCGGTGAGCGCGCCGCGCCCGGCCGCCTCAGCCAGCGCGCCCAGCACGAAAGGGGCCCTGCCGCTGGCGGAGACGCCCAGCACCGAGTCCAGCGGCCCCACCTCCAGGTCCTTCATGGCGGCGGCCCCGGCCTCCGCGTCGTCCTCCGCACCTTCTACCGACCGGGTCAGCGCATCGGGCCCGCCGGCGATGATCCCCTGCACGAGCGAAGGGTCGGTGCCGAACGTGGGCGGGCACTCGCTGGCGTCGAGCACCGCCAGCCGCCCCGAGGTCCCCGCGCCGACGTACAGCAGCCGGCCGCCCTCGGCCATCCGCGCCGCGATGGCGTCGATGGCGGCCGAGATGGCCGGGACGACCGCGGCCACGGCGGCGGGCACGGCCGTGTCGGCCTGGTTCATCAGTCGGGCGATCTCCTCGGTGGGCAGCCGGTCGATCTGGCTGTAGCGGGGGTCGCTCTGCTCGGTGGACAGCTCGGGTAGCGGATCAATCATGACGCTAATTTCCACCCTTTACTTCTCTCTTGTAAATATCTTTCAGACAATGGGTTCATGACGCACGTACGTACCGGAGCAGAACGGCTGGCCACGACCCCCTCGCTCGCAGGGGGAACCCGCCTCGGCCTGATCACGAACCCCACCGGAACCCTTCCCGACCTGACCCCCACCCCCGACGCGCTCATGGCCGCCGGCGCCGGCCTGACCGCCATGTTCGGCCCCGAGCACGGCATGCGCGGCACCGCCCAGGCGGCGGGCAGCGAGGGCGACACGGTGGACGAGAGGACCGGGCTGCCGGTGTACGACACCCACAAGCTCTCGGGCGAGGCGCTGGGCCGCGTCGTCGCCGCCTCCGGGGTGGACACCCTGGTCTTCGACATCGCCGACGTGGGCGCCCGCTTCTACACCTACGTCTGGACCATGTACGACCTCATGGAGTCCGCCGCCCGGCTGGGTCTGCGGTTCGTCGTGCTGGACCGGCCCAACCCGCTCGGCGGCACCGTGGAGGAGGGCCCGCTGCTCGACCCGGCGTTCGCCAGCTTCGTGGGCCGGTTCCCGCTTCCCGTACGGCACGGCAGGACCGTGGGGGAGCTGGCCGTGCTCTTCGGGTTCGACCTGGACCTGCACGTGATCGGGATGGAGGGCTGGCGGCGCGGCATGACGTACGCGGAGACCGGGCTGCCCTGGGTGATGCCGTCGGTCAACATGCCGACCGTGGACACCGCGCTCGTCTACCCGGGCACCGGCCTCTTCGAGGGCACCAACTTCTCCGAGGGGCGCGGCACCACCAGGCCGTTCGAGCTGGTCGGGGCGCCGTACGTGGACGGGCGCTTCGCTCCCGCGCTGGCCGGGCTGGGACTTCCGGGGGTGCGCTTCCGCGAGACGTGGTTCACGCCGACGTTCCACAAGCACGCCGGCACGCCCGTACGCGGCGTCCAGCTCCACGTGCACGACCCGGAAACGTTCCGGCCGGTGCTGACGGGCCTGTCGATGTTGCACGTGGCCCGCACGCTCTACCCGGAAGACCTGCGCTGGTGGGGCCCCGACCTGTTCATGGACCACCTGTGGGGCTCCGGCACGCTGACCCGCGCCCTGGAGGCCGGCGAGGACCCCCGCGCTCTGTGCCCGCCCCCGGCCCGTCCCGAGGGCCCACTGCTCTACGGCGGCGCCGCGCAGGGCTGATCGCGCGCCTGCGGGGGCCGCGTCCAGCGGCCCCCTGCGGGTGTCGACATGTGCACGGACGCGGGCCATCACGCCAGATCGCGCCGGTAGAGCCAGAAGACGCGTTCCGCCCGCGCGCCGACGGCGCGCGAGTAGAACCGCAACGGCCCGACCCACCCGATCTGGGCTGTGGCCTGCCCGGCGGCACGCTGGTCGGCCAGGCATCTGCGCAGCAGCACCCGCCCGAGGCCCAGGCCGCGCGCGTCCGGCGCGGTGCCCGTGGGCCCGAACCACGTGGGCCGCGCCCCCCAGGCGGCGAAGCCCAGGACCTGCCCGTCACGCTCGCCGTAGTGCACCTCGGCGGCGTGCTCCGCCTCCCAGGCCCACGAGTCGTTGAAGTGCTCGCGCACGAACGCCGTGACCCGCTCGCGGTCGTCGCCGGCCGCGCGCACGCGCACGCCCTGCCGCGCCAGCCGTTCGAGGTCGTCCTCGACGGACAGGTCCACGCTCAGGTCGGCGGTCATGTTCCAGGCGACGGAGTAGTTCTCGTACCCGAGGCGCTCGGCGAGGCTGGCGGCGGCGGTGTAGCGCACGTCGATGCCCGGCCAGGCGTAGCACGGCGTGTTGCCGGAGAAGCGCACCTGCCGGGCGCCCTGCCCGGCCAGCCACTCCTCGGCGGCCCGCACCAGCGCCCGCCCGCGCCCCTGGCCCTGCGCGGAGGGGTGCACGGCCAGCAAATCGATGTGCCCCGCCAGGTCCGTGGCCGACATCGACGCCATCACCACCCCGCCGTCCGTGGTCAGCGCCGTCCACGTGCGCCCGGCGGGAGGCCGCGACAGATAGCCGATCAGGGCCGCGGCCTCCGCGGTGTCCAGCGTCAGCGCCGCGGTGGCGGCCTCGGCCGCCTCGGCGAGACCGCCGGACGAACCGTTGGACCACTGGGCGGCCCGTACGGTGTGGGCCATCACACCTCGCTCATCGGACGGGCGATCACGCTGCGTCGTTCGGGGTAGAAGCACGCGTGCTCCTGCGGCACGCCCTCGGTCACCTGCAGCAGCGGGCGCTCGCTCGCGCACCGCTCGCCGCGGAACGGGCAGCGGCGGGCGAACAGGCAGCCCTCGTCGGACTGGCTCTCGTCCAGCGACTCCAGCGGCTCCACCGGCTGCTCGGCCGGCAGCTCCAGGCCGTGCAGCACCGGGATGGCCGACAACAGCGACTGCGTGTACGGGTGCACCGGGTCGGCGATGACCGTGTCCACCGGGCCGCGTTCGACGACCTGGCCGCGGTAGATGACGTACAGCTCGCCGTCGTCGCCGATGTAGCGGGCGGTGGCGACGTCGTGCGTGATGAACAGCACGCTCACCCCCAGCCGCTCGCGCAGGTCCTTCAGCAGCGCCAGGATGCCCAGCCGCAGCGACACGTCGATCATCGAGACGGCCTCGTCCGCGACGAGCATCTCGGGGTCGACGGTCAGCGCGCGGGCGATGACGACCCGCTGCCGCATGCCGCCGGACAGCTGGTGCGGGTAGCGCGACAACACCGAGCCGGGATCCAGCCCCACCATCGACAGCACCTCGGCCGCCCGCTCCTCCATCCACGACCTGGACCGCCCGGTCTGCCTGGCCCGCAGGCTGAGCGGCGCGTGCAGCGTCTGGTGCACGGTCCTGGTCGGGTTGAGCGCGGAGTAGGGGTCCTGGTGGATCATCTGGATCTTGCGGAAGTGCGGCTGGCGCTGCTTGGGCTTGATCGGCGACATCGGCACGTCGCCGATCACGACGTCGCCCGCGTCGTACGTCTCCAGCCCCGCGATGATCCGCCCCAGCGTCGTCTTGCCGCATCCGGACTCGCCGATGAACGAGGCCGCGCCGCCCTTCGGGATCGCGAAGTCGACGCCGCGCAGCGCCTGCACCTCGCGGGCGCCGAGCACCTTGCCCCGCTGCCTGAACGTCTTGACGATGCCGGTCCCGGTGATCATGCGTGCTCCTTCACGGTCACGGCGTGGCAGGCCACCGCCCTGGGCCCGTCGGCCCCGGTGTCGGCGCGGACGTCCGGGTCGACGGTGTCGCACACGTCCATGCGCAGCGGACAGCGCTCCCTGAACACGCAGCCCTCGGCCGGCACCGTGGCCAGCGTCGGCGGCCGTCCCGGCAGCGCCTGGGCCTCGTCGATGTCGCCGACGAGCCGGGGGATGGCCCTGATCAGGCCCTTGGTGTAGGGGTGGCGCGGCGCGCCCAGCACCTCCCTGGTCGGGCCCTGCTCCACCAGCCGCCCGCCGTACATGACGGCCAGCCGGTCGGCGACCTCGGCCACCACGCCGATGTCGTGCGTGATGACGAGCGTCGTCAGGCCGCGCTCCGCGTGCACCTCACGGACGATCTTCAGGATGTTCGCCTGGGTGATCATGTCGAGCGCGGTCGTCGGCTCGTCCAGCACGACCAGGTGCGCGTTGAGCACCAGCGCGAGCATGATGCCGACCCGCTGGCGCATGCCGCCGGACAGCTCGTGCTGGTGCGAGTCGAGCACCCGGGCGCCGTCCAGCCCCATCCGGCCGAGCAGCTCCTTGGCCTCGCGCACCAAAGCGCGCAGGTCCTCCACGCCGTGCGAGCGGCCCAGGTCGAGCAGCTGCTTGCCGACGGTCTTGAGCGGGTTGAGTGAGTTCTGGGCGGCCTGGAAGACGTAGCCGATGTGCTTGCCGCGCGCCTTGCGCAGCTGCTCGTTCCGCAGGCCGACCACGTCGCCGAGCCCGTCGATCTCGACGCTGCCGGCCGAGATCCGGCCGGGCGGCTGCACCGCGTTCAGCAGCGACAGCGCGAGCGTGGACTTGCCCGAGCCGGACTCGCCCACGATGCCGGTGATCGTGCCTGGCTCCAGCGTCAGGTCCACGTCCCTGACCGCGGGCAGCTCGCCCGCGGGCGTCTTGTAGACGACCGTGAGGCCGTCGATGCGCACTCCCGGCGCGGTCTTCGTCACGGTCACTCCTCGCGCAGCCGGGGGTTGAAGATCTCGTCCATGGCGTCGACCACCAGCACGATGGCCAGCGTCAGCAGCAGGATCGCCAGCAGCGGCCCGAGCAGGAATCCGAGCGCGCTCGGCACCGTCAGCGCCCCCGAGCGGAACACGGCCGTGTTGAGCATCTGGCCCCAGTTGTTCGACTCGTACGGCAGCACGCCCAGGAAGAAGAGCCCGACCTGGGAGTAGACGCCGCCGGTGATGGCGATGAGCATGTTCATCGCGATGTACGGGGCCATGCTCGGCAGCAGTTCCTTGCCCACGATGTGCGTGGTGGACAGCCCGAGCCCGCGCGCCGCCTCGATGAAGCCGCGCTCGCGCAGCGACAGGGTCTGCGCCCGCACGGCCCGCGCCACGCCGCCCCAGCTGAGCAGCCCCAGCACCAGGCCCATCTGCACGGCGCTGTTGAACTTCCACACCGTGGACAGCACCAGCAGCAGCGGCAGGCCGGGAATGGTCAGCTTCATGTCGGTGAGCCGCATGAGCACGGTGTCCCAGCGGCCCCGCTTGAAGCCGGAGAACAGGCCGATGGCGGTGCCCAGCACGACCGTGATGACGGCGGTGACGAGGGCGGCCAGCAGCACGTACCGGGAGCCGGTGACCACCAGGGCGATCACGTCCCTGCCCTGGTCGTCGGTGCCCAGCCAGTGCTGCCAGCTCGGCGGCCTGGTGAGCATGGAGGGGTCGCGGGGCAGTGGGTCGCCGTAGAACAGCGGCCCGAACAGGCCCATGAACACGAACCCGGCCATCAGCACGACGCCCACGAGGCGGCTGGGCTTGCGCTTCATCACGCGCCACACGCCGGACCAGAAGTTGCGCCGCATGGCGGCGCTCGTCGCCGTGCTCTCCAGCAGCACACTCATGCGCCGACCTCCTCCCCGCCGCGGACCCGCGGGTCGATCACGCTGTAGAACAGGTCCGCGAGAATGTTGGCCACGATGATGGCCGCCGTGATCAGCAGGAACGCCCCGCTCATCAGCGCGTAGTCGCGCATGGTGATGCTGTCGAGCAGCAGCAGGCCGAGGCCCGGGTAGTTGAAGATGCGCTCGATGAACACCGCGCCGCCGAGCAGCAGCCCCAGCGACAGCGCGAGGATCGTGAACAGCGGCAGGATCGCGTTGCGCGCGATGTACCTGAAGATGATCGAACGCTTCATCCCGCGCAGCTCGGCGGCCAGGATGAAGTCGTCGCCCAGCACGGTCACCACGCTCGACTTCATCGCCAGGATCCACCCGCCGTAGGCGGCCAGCGCGTACGTCAGCACCGGCAGCACCGCGTGCTCGGCGAGCGAGCCGATGTAGCCGGCGTTGAACCCGGGCTCGAACAGGATGTCCACGGGCCCGTCGGCGGGCAGGATCGGGATGAGCGTGGCGAAGATCGCGCTGAGCAGCAGCCCCAGCACGTACTGCGGCACGCCGTGCAGCAGCGATCCCGAGATGGCGAGGATGTCGCCGAGCTTGCCCGTGCGCTTGATGGCCGCGTAGACGCCCAGGATGATGCCGACGAGGAAGCTCAGCAGCGTGCCGGCCAGCACCGGGAGCACGGTCCACTTGGCCGCCTCGCCGAGCACCTGGGTGACCGGGGCGCCGGCGTGGGTGACGGACTGCCCCAGGTCGAAGGTGAGCAGGCCCGCCATGTAGTCGGTGTACTGCTGCCAGAGCGAGCCCGAGGGCTGGAACCCGTACAGCACGCGGGTCGCCTGTTCGGCCGCCTCGGGCGCCATGCCCTGTTCGATCAGCTTCTGCACGTTCGCGGCGACAGGGTCACCGGGAATGCTCCTGACGATGAAGAAACTGATCGTGGCGACGACCAGGATCATGACGATCCCGCGGGCCAGATGGCCCGCGAGTCGGCGTGCGATGACCGTCATAGGCTCTTTCTCTACTGCTTCTTCTTGACCAGGCCGAGCTGGATCCAGACCCCGGCCGGCAGGCGCAGCAGGTCGCTGTCCTGCTCGGGCCAGCCGGTGAAGCGGCTGGTGTTGGTGAACTGCGTGTTCACGTAGTCCCAGAGCTGGATGGCGGGAAGGTCCTGGTTGGCGGCCTTGGCGAGCTGCGACATGATCGGCTTGGCCTCCTCGGCGGAGGCCGCGTTCAGCTTCTCGGTCAGCTCACCCGGGTTGATCTTGCCGACGCCTTCGACGTCGATCTCCTCGGAGCTGCCCATCCAGTTGCCGCCCTTGCCGGGGGCGCTGTGCTTGACCTTGCCCGCGACGTTGGTCCAGCCGTTGGAGGCGCCGTAGAGGCGCTGGTAGATGTCGTACGGCGCCGGGCCGAGCGCCATCAGCCAGAAGCCGACGTCGTACTTGCCGGCCGCGATCTCCTCGAGATAGATCGGGTAGTCGGCGACGGTGACGACCTCGGCGTCCACGCCGTTCTCGATGAGCTGGCTCTTGATGTTCTCCTGCGCGGAGATCCAGTCGGAGAAGCCGGAGGGCGCGTGCATGGTCACCTTCCACGGCGACCCGTCGGCCAGCGCCCACTTGCCGTTCTTCTTCTGCAGGCCGGCTTCCTTGAACTCCGTCTCGGCCTTGGCCACGTCGTGGGCGTACGGCTCCAGGCTCGACAGCTCCGAGCCGATCCACTCCTGGGCGGGCTTCTGGTGCATGCCGGAGGTGGTCACGGCCGCCGTGCCGCCCTCGGGCGAGGCCACCTTGGTGACCTGCTGGCGGTCGATGAGGTAGGCCAGGCCGCGCCGCACGTGCACGTTGTCGTACGGCTTCTTCGACTGGTTGAACGCCATGCCGACGGCCACCGGCGAGAAGCCCTTGATCAGGTGGGAGCCCGGGGTCTGCTTGATGCGGTTCATCACGTCGGTCGGGGCGGCGACGAAGCCGGACTGGTCGAGCTTGCCGGCGGTCAGGTAGTTCCAGATCTGCTCGTTGCCGCTGAAGTTGAGGAACTTCACCTGGTCGGGCGCGACGTTGGCGGCGTTGAAGAAGCTCTTGTTCTTCACCAGCAGCGCCTCGCCGGGATTGACCCGCTCCAGCGTGAACGGGCCGGCGGAGACGTCGTTCGGCGGCTTGAAGGCGAGCACCTTCTGGCCGACGGCGAGGATCTCCTCGCGCGCCTTCTCCGCGGCGTCGCCGGTTTCCCTCGACGTCTTCAGCTTCTCCCAGAAGTCGGCGGGCAGCACGCTGTTCCACACGTGCGCGGGCACGATGATGCTGTCGAGGACACCCCGGGCGAACTTCGAGCTCGGGTTCGACATGTCCTGGGTGACCTTGACGGTCTTGTCGTCGACGACCTCCACGTCGGCCGCCGCGCCGGCCGCGCCGGGCGTGATCGCGAACGCGGTGCTGCCCTGCGTGTAGGCGATGCCGATCGAGAGCTTGACGTCCTCGGCCGTCACCGGCTTGCCGTCGGACCACTTGGCGTTCGGCTGCAGGTGCATGGTGATCGAGGAGTTGTCCTCCGCGATCTCCCACTTCTCCGCGATGGCGGGGTAGAACTGGTTGGGGTCGGTCACGTGGTTCTTGACCCAGCCCAGCTTCATCGCGTTGTAGCCCAGGAAGGAGTTACCCTTCGGGTGCCACGGGTTGGCGGGCGCGCTCGCGTCGAGGCCCGGCCTGTTGACGTCGATCGTGGTGAAGAGCCCGCCACCACCGCCCGAGCCGCCTGACTTGTCGGTGGTGCCACCACTGCACGCCGCAGTCGCGGTGGCAAGGCCCAGCAACGCCACTACCGCTGCCAGTCGCTTCATTTGCCGCTCCGGAGGATGTCGAGCCTGTTGAGGGATCTGCAGGAGTTGACCGGACACTACGATCGCGTCAGACCGGCGTCAATAATCTCCAGATGTTGTGAGGCTAATGTAACTTTCCTTCATCAGTGTGCGAAGTGGAGCTAAGCACCGTCAAGTAAAACGTCAGTTCATTACCAAGACGGCAGCCCCGTTGACCTGGTCGTTCGCCAGATCGGTCAGCGCCCGAGCGGCCTCCTCCAAGGGATAGGGCGTCGTCGTCACCCGCGGCCGGTGGGCCAGCGCGAGCTCCAGATAGGCCCGCCCGTCCGCCCTGGTGTTGGCCGTCACGCTGCGCAGGGTCCGCTCCTCGAACAGGTGCCGCTCGTAGTTCAGCGGCGGCACGTCGGTCAGGTGGATCCCGGCGACGGCCAGCGTCCCGCCCCTGTCGAGCGCCTCCAGCGCCGGCGGCACCAGCGTGCCCACCGGCGCGAACAGGATGGCCGAGTCCAGCGGCTCCGGCGGCCGGTCGTTTGTTGCCGAGGCCGCTCCCAGCTCCAGCGCCAGCTCACGGGCGGCCGGAGACCTGCTGACGGCGTGCACCGTCGCCCCCTGCGCGATGGCGGCCTGCGCGGTCAGGTGGGCCGAGGCGCCGAATCCGTAGATGCCCAGCCGCCCGCCCTGCGGCAGGTCGGCGCGGGCCAGCGCCCGGTAGCCGATGATGCCCGCGCACAACAACGGCGCCAGCCACTCGGCGGGCGGCTCGCCGGGCAGGGGATAGACGTAGGCGGACGGCGCGACGAGATAGTCGGCGAACCCGCCGTCGGCGTCCCACCCGGTGTAGGCGGAGCGTGGGCAGAGGTTCTCCATCCCCCTGACGCAGTAACGGCACGTCCCGCAGGTGGAGCGGAGCCAGGCGACCCCGACCCGCTGGTCCGTGCCGACGACCCGGCCGACCGCCTGGTGGCCCGGGGTGGTGCGGGGCCGCCGCGGCGCCAGGTCGCCCTCCGCCAGATGCAGGTCCGTACGGCACACGCCGCACGCCTCCACCCGCACCAGCACCTCACCGGGCCCCGGCCGCGGCACCTCCCGCTCGACGAGCTCCAGCGGCCCCGACGCCATCGGCCCCGGCCGGTCCACCACCCAGGCGCGCACGTCAGCCCCTGGCGAGCCGCTGGTGGGCGAGGGCGGCGTAGAGCGCGGCCCCGTCCGGCAGCACCGAGTCGTCGAAGACCGCCTCGGGGGCGTGGTTGTAGGGGGCCGTGGCCGGGTCGCGGCCGGGCGGGCACGCCCCCAGGAAGACGAACGCGCCGGGCACGGCGTCCAGCACGTGCGAGAAGTCCTCCGAGCCCATCACCGGCTGCGGGGAGACGAAGTAGCGCCCTGGCCCGAACAGCTCGTCGGCGGTCCTGCCCAGGAAGTCCGCCTCGCTCTCGTCGTTCACCGTCACCGGGTAGCCCATGCCGAACGAGACCTCGGCCTTCATTCCGTGGGCCGCCGCGATGTTCTCCACGACCTCCACCAGCCGCCGCTTGACCAGCGTCCGGTTCTCCTTGCTGAACGTGCGCACCGTCGCGTCGAAACGGGCGTCGTCGGGGATGATGTTGTCGGCCGTGCCGCCGTGGAAGCTGCCCACCGTCACGACCACGGGGTCGAACACGTCGAACGTCCTCGTCACCATCGTCTGCAGCGCCGTGACCATCTCGCAGCCCGCCTGGATCGGGTCGAGCGAGCGGTGCGGGGTGGAGCCGTGGCCGCCCCGCCCCCTGATCGTCACGGAGAACATGTCCGCCGCCGCCAGGATCGGCCCCGGCCTGGAGGCGAACAACCCGAGCGGCAACATCGAGGAGACCACGTGCATGCCGTAGGCCGCCACCGGGCGGGAGCCCGCGGCGTCGAGCACGCCCTCGGCGATCATGTGCTTGGCGCCGTCGTGGCCCTCCTCTCCCGGCTGGAACATGAAGACGACGTCGCCGGTCAGCTCGTCACGCCGCGCGCTCAGCAGCCGCGCCGCTCCCACCAGCATCGCGGTGTGCAGATCGTGCCCGCACGCGTGCATCTGCCCCGCCAGCCGGGAGACGTACGGCAGGTCGTTCTTCTCCGTCACGGGAAGCGCGTCCATGTCGCCGCGCAGCAGTACGGCGGGACCCGGCCGACCGCCCCTCAGCACAGCGGTCATGGAGCTCAGCGCCGTGCCCGTCTTGATCTCCAGAGGCAGCCCGTCCAGAGCCGCCAGCACTTTCTCCTGGGTGCGGGGCAAGTGGAGACCGATCTCCGGAGTGGTGTGCAGCGAGTGCCTGAGCTGAACGATTTCATCCCGCATGTCCTGCGCGGACTCAGTGAACGACATGAGGCCCATTGTTCATGTCCGTGCCTCCACGTCCAATCAGCCATGCTGGCGGCGGTTCATCCGCCTATGTGGCGCCGAGGGCCGCCGAGGCGCGCTCGGTAGGATGGGGCGGTGACCGAGCGTAAACGGATCGACTTCTGGTTGTCCGACATGGACGGCGTCCTCGTCCACGAGGGGCGGCCGATCCCCGGTGCGGACGAATTCATCAAACGGCTCAGCGAGTCCGGCAAACCCTTCCGGGTGCTGACCAACAACTCGATCTACACGGCGCGCGACCTGTCCGTGCGGCTGAGCGCCGCCGGCCTCGACGTGCCCCCCGACTCCATCTGGACCTCCGCCGTGGCCACCGCGGAGTTCCTCGACGACCAGCGGGCGGGCGGTTCGGCGTACGTGATCGGCGAGGCCGGCCTGACGACGGCGCTGCACGAGGTGGGCTACGTGCTCACCGACCTCGACCCCGACTACGTCGTGCTCGGCGAGACCCGCACCTACAGCTTCACCCAGATCACCCGCGCCATCCGCCTCATCGAGGGCGGCGCGCGCTTCATCGCCACCAACCCCGACGCGATCGGCCCCTCCACCGAAGGTTCCCTGCCGGCCTGCGGCGCCGTCGCCGCCATGATCACCAAGGCCACGGGCGTCGACCCCTACTTCGTCGGCAAGCCCAATCCCCGCATGATGCGCAGCGCCCTCAACGCGATCGGCGGGCACAGCGAGACCACCGCGATGATCGGCGACCGCATGGACACCGACATCGTGTGCGGCATGGAGGCGGGGCTCTACACGATCCTCGTCCTCACCGGTGTCACCACGCGCGACGAGGTCGAGCGTTTCCCCTACCGCCCGTCCCTCGTGGTCGACTCGGTGGCCGACCTCATCGACCGCATCTGAACCTGACGCCCGCTGACAGGTCCACCTGGCAGGCTCACTCGTCATGACCCCCATTTATCTGGAGACAGGCCCGAAGAAGGTGTTCGCCTGTTCGCTCGACTGGCCCGGCTGGTGCCGGATCGCCAAGGGCGAGGAGGCGGCGCTCGACCGGCTCGCCGGCTACGCGCCCCGCTACCGCGTGGTGGCCGCGCGGGCCGGGCTGGAGTTCGCGCCGGGCGATCCCGTGGTGGTGGCGCGCGTGCCGGGCAGCGACATGACCGACTTCGGGGTGCCGTACGCGGTCCCGGATCTGGACCACGAACCGCTGCCGGGTCCCGAGGCGGAGCGCGGCGTCGCCCTGCTGCGGGCGGCCTGGGACCTGTTCGGCGAGACCGCCGCCGCCTCGCCGGAGGACCTGCGCAAGGGTCCCAGGGGAGGCGGACGCGACCTCACGAAGATCGTCGATCACGTGGAGAACGCCGAGCGCGCCTTCGCCAGGAAGGTGGGCGTGCGGCACCGGCCGTACCGGTCGCGTGGCGAGCGCGACGCGATGCGCGACGAACTGGCGGAGGTGTTGTCGCGCCCGTGGGAGCCGCCCCTGACGACGGGATGGCCGCCCCGCTACGCGCTGCGCCGCATCGCCTGGCACGTCATCGACCACCTCTGGGAGATCGAGGACCGGTGCTGAGCCGCCCGGCCGTTACGGTGAACCCCCGGCATACTCACGCGCTGCGACCATATGATGACAGGAGCGAGGCCGCCGGCGCGGGCGGCCGCGGTTCCCATCCGGTCATGGCAGAGGCGGGCGTGCGTGGACATGCGGGCGGAGATTCTCGAGCTGAAACTCCGTGTCGAAGAGCTTGAGTCGGGCGTCCGGCACGGGATCGTGGCGGCCGGGAGCGGCAGGCCGCCCGACCGCCAGGCCGAGCTCCTGCGCGAGATCGACGACCGGACCAGGAGCCTGCTGACGGAGGTCGCGGCGGTGCGGTCCGCGCTCGCGGACGGCAGGGTCGAGATGGTCGAGCAGTTCGCGGCCGTCGAAACGGAGGTCGCGGCCATCCGGCGGGAGGTGAAAGCCTGGCCGTCCTCTCCCGCAGGGGGCGAGCGCGAGGCCGCCCGGCCGGAGCTGGAGGAGAAGTTCAGCTCCCTGCGGGCCGAGATGACCGATCTGGGCGTCAAACTCGACCGCCTGCTGAAGCGGGAGAACGGCTGAGGCCTGCGGCGCCCGCCGCCGGTCAGGCGTCCTGACCGATGAGCCGGGGCAGGTGGGTGATGGCGGACGACAGGTAGTCCGCCACGGCTTCGGGCACCAGGTGGCGCGTGGTGATCTCCGTTCGGTCCAGCGGCACCCGCACCACCTCGTACACCCCGCGTGACGGATCCTCGAACTCCGGGCCGTGCCGCAGCTCGGGGTCCATCGACGCCAGCCGGCAGCCGAAGACGTGCTGCGTCTTGACCGCGTCCTTCCAGGCGTACGACACGGTGATCAGCGGTGTCACGCCGAAGACCGTGGCGCCGAGCTCCTCCAGCAGTTCGCGGCGCAACGTGCCGACCAGCGAGCCGTCCTCCGGCTCGACGTGGCCGCCCGGCACCGACCAGTAGATGTCGCGGCCCGGCACGGTGCGCCGGAAGAGCACCAGACGCTCGTCGTCGTCGAGAAGGACACCCCGGACACTCGGTCGCATACGCCCACCCTATTTGGCCGGTATGTCCTTCGGGTAGCCTAACCTACGGTACCGTAACCTGAAGGAGAAGATCCCTTATGGCGATGACTCAGACGGAGCTGCTGCACGAGCTCGAGCCCGTGGTCGCGGGAGAGCTCGACCGCCACGAGAAGATGGCCAAAGAGTGGTTCCCGCACGAGTACATCCCGTGGAGCGAAGGCCGCGACTTCGATGGCATCTACGGGGGCGAGGCGTGGCAGGAGAGCGACTCCAAGATCCCTGAGGCGGCCCGCGTCTCGCTCATCGTCAACCTTCTCACCGAGGACAACCTGCCGAGCTACCACCACGAGATCGCCACCACGTTCGGCCGAGACGGCGCGTGGGGCACCTGGGTGCACCGGTGGACCGCCGAGGAGGACCGCCACGGCACCGCGCTGCGCGACTACCTCACCGTGACCCGCGCCGTCGACCCCGTCGCGCTCGAGCGGGCCAGGATGCGTCACATGGAGCACGGCTTCGCCACCGAGTACGGCACCATGCTCCAGCAGCTCGCGTACGTCTCCTTCCAGGAGCTGGCCACCCGCATCTCGCACCGCAACACCGGCAGGGCCTCCGGCGACGAGGGCTGCGAACGGCTGCTCGCCAGGATCGCCGCGGACGAGAACCTGCACATGCTCTTCTACCGCAACCTGCTCAAGGCCGCCTTCGAGCTCGACCCCAACCAGACCATGCGCTCGGTCACCGACGTCGTCACGACATTCCAGATGCCGGGCACGGGCATGGAGGGCTTCGCCCGCAAGGCCATGATCATCGCCCACGAGGGCATCTACGACCTGCGCCTCCACCTCGACGACGTGCTCATGCCGGTGCTGCGGCAGTGGGCCGTGTTCGACAAGACCGGGCTGGACGCCGAGGGTGAGCGGGCCCGCGAAGAACTCTCGGCGTACCTGGAGAAGACCGACGCGACCGCCGCCCGGTTCGTCGAACGCCGGGAGGAGCGCCGCGCCCGCGCCGCCGCTCGTCAGTGACCCCCGCGCACCGGGCCGACCGCCGATGGCATGATGACGCCCCATGGATCTCCCCACTCAACTGCTCGTCTGGCTCTTCACGTTCCTGACGGTCATCGCGATGGCCGTGGCCGCGCAACGGCTGCTGAACGTCAGGTTCGGCATGGTGCGCACCTTCCTGGCGGCCCTGGTCGCCTTCGGGCTGGCGCAGCCGATCATGGAGCCGATCATCGGGCTCATCGGCCCGGACGAGCGGGAGACGGTGCCCGGACCGGGCGCCCTGGGGCTGCTGCTCCTCGTCATCATGTGCGTGGTGCTCATCCCCATGGTGATCCTGGTGCTGGCCGAGGCGCTGGTGCCTCCGGGCTCGGTGCCGGGCCCGCTGGAGCTGGTCCGCTCCGTACGCGGCCGGATCTCCCGGGGCAGGCGCTACTCGCAGATCACCAGGATCGCCATCAGGCACGGCCTCGGCCCCTACCTGCGGGGCCGGGGTGAGCGCCTGGAGGACCACTCGGGCAAGATACGGCTGGCCAGGTCGCTGCGAGAGGCGCTGGAAGACGGCGGCGTGACGTTCGTCAAGCTCGGCCAGGTCCTGTCGACCCGGCGTGACCTGCTGCCCGCCGAGTTCGTCGAGGAACTGGGACGGCTGCAGGACCAGGTGGCGCCCGCGCCGTGGGAGCGGATCGAGCCGGTGCTCGCCGCTGAGCTGGGCGGGCCGGTGGACGAGGTGTTCGCCGAGTTCGATCGCACGCCGCTGGCCGCCGCCTCCATCGGGCAGGTCCACGTCGCCCGGCTGCACGACGGGCAGAGCGTGGTGGTCAAGGTGCAGCGGCCGGACATCGGCGCGGTCGTCGCCAAGGACCTCGAGATCGTCCGGCGGCTGGCCGTCACGCTGGAGTCCAGGACCCGCTGGGGCCGCTCGCTCGGTCTGCGCGACCTGGGCGAGGGGTTCGCCACCGCCATCCGCGAGGAGCTGGACTTCCGCGTCGAGGCCGCCAACATGGCCGCCGTGACCGCCTCGGAAGGCGGCAGCGTCACCTACCCCGCCCCGATCAGCGCCATGTGCACCGAACGTGTACTCGTCATGCAGCGCCTGCCGGGCAGGCCGGTCACCACGGCCACCCGCGAGCAGGGCCCCGAGCTGGCCAGGAACCTGCTCGACTGCCTGCTCAGGCAGATCCTCGTCGAGGGCGTCTTCCACGCCGACCCGCATCCCGGCAACCTCATGCTGCTCGACGACGGCACGCTGGGCCTGCTCGACTTCGGCTCGGTCGGCCGGCTCGACGCCGGAGTGCGCTCCGCCCTGCAACGCTTCCTGCTGGCCATGAACCGGCAGGACCCGCTGGGCGTGACGGACGCGCTGCTGGAGGTGGTGCCGAGGCCGGAGGACATCGACGAGGCCGCGCTCGAACGCGCACTCGGCCAGTTCATGGCCAGGCACCTGGCCGGCGGCATGGACAGCGCCCAGATGTTCACCGACCTGTTCAGGATCGTCTCGGAGTACGGGTTGTCGATCCCGCCCGAGGTGGCCGCCGTCTTCCGCGCCCTGGCCACCCTGGAGGGCACGCTCATCCGTCTCTCGCCCGGATTCAACCTGATCGGCGAGGCCCGCGCGTTCGCCGGCCGTTACCTCGCCGAACAGGTCAGCCCCGAGACCATCAAGGAGACCGTCGGCCACGAGCTCGCCGCGCTGCTGCCGATGCTGCGCCGCCTGCCGCGCCGCGTGGAGCGCATCGCCAGCGCCGCCGAGCACGGCAGATTCAGCATGAACGTACGCCTGCTCGCCGACGACCGCGACCGCGCCTACCTCACGGGCCTGCTGCACCAGGTGCTGCTCACGGTGCTCGGCGCGACGGCCGGCGTCATGGCGGTCATCCTCCTCGGCATCGACGGCGGCCCCACCGCGCTCGGCACGACGTCGTTGTTCCAGCTCATCGGCTACAACCTGCTGGTGATCTCGGCCATCCTCGTGCTGCGCGTGCTCGCCCTGATCTTCCGCCGTCCCCGCGCCTCGGACGAACGCCCCTGAGCCCTCGCCCGGAAAGACTGTGGGGCTCTTGACCGAGGGATGGTCTTGGACATCCAAGGCATCGGGCAGTTTCCCGGTAACACCGGAACCCCTTGGGAGCAGAGGGTGAAAATCATCGGGATTGCGGCCAGCCTTAACAGGGGGTCCTTTATCAACCGGCTGCTCGCGGCCGCGGGCGCCGAGCTGCCCCGGGGCGCCTCCTTCGAGGAATGGCGAGGGCTGGACGACATCCCGCCGTACACCCGGGGGCCCGTTCCCGCGCCGGCCGCCGCCCTGGCCGGTCTGGTGGCCTCGGGTGACGCCGTGTTGCTGACCGCGCCCGAGCACAGCCTGCTGCCGCCCGAGCTGACGTACGCGCTGGAGTGGATGGCGGCCCGGGACGGCCTGTCCGGCAAGCACGTCGCGGTCATGAGCGCGAGCGCACGCGCCTGCGGCGCGATGTGGGCCCAGGCGGAGCTCTACAAGCGGCTCCAGAGCGCCGGAGCGGTCGTCATGGGCGCCGAGCTGGTGATCTCGCCCGCCTGCCCCCATTTCGACGAGTACGGCCGCCTCAGGCCGGCCGCCCTGCGCGACCAGGTACGCACGGTGGTCCGCCAGCTGTGCCCCGCAGGCATCCTCGAACCCGTGCTGTCGCTCTCGACCTAAGGGTCGCGGCGCAGGCGTTTGACGTCGGAGCGTTGTTTCTTGGCCGTGATGCGCCGCTCGACCGCGCCGCGGCTCGGCTTGGTCGGACGACGGCGCTTCGGCGGCGGGGCGATGGCCTCGCGCAGGCGCTGGGCCAGGCGGTCCCGCGCGGCCTGCCTGTTGCGCAGCTGCGACCGGTATTCGGACGCGGCGATCGTGATCGTGTCGCCACCCAGCCGGCCGCGCGCCCGATCCTTGAGCGCCGGCGGCAGCGCGGTGCTCGCGGCCACGTCGAAGGTCAGCTCCACGCGGCTGTCCGTGGTGTTGACGCCCTGACCGCCCGGACCTGACGAGCGTGAGAAACGCCAGACGAGCTCGGCGTCGGGGATGACGACCGAGTCGTTGACGACCAGCGGGCCGGGCATGCGGGGAGCTCCTGTTCGACGTCCTCAGTGCAAGTGTCACCGTATCCGGGCGACATATGCCGCTGGCAACGGCATTTCCCGGCGACGATCACCGGCTTGACGGCGGGATGCAAGCGGCGTATGCCAATATCGCGCATCTAACGATCACGGGTGGGGAGGCGTCGTGGCGGCCATCGTCGGCGTGCACGGAATCGGCAAGTACAACTACTACGTGGACGCCGGACGGTCCGCGGCCGGGGCGGCGGAGGCCATGCGCCGCAAGTGGGACCGTTACCTGCACGCCACGCTCGGCGCTGAGTCCGCTGCCTACTTCGCCGAGATCGCCTACTTCTCCCACCACCTGCACGACGGCAAGGACGACGACGAGCTCCGGTCCGTCGCCGCGACGGAGAACCAGGCCCAGGAGGTCCTCGCCGGCTGGGCCAGGAACATGGGCCTCGGCGAGCACATCACGGGGGCGCTCAAGTCGGTCACCGGCTGGCTGCTGGACAGGCTGGACGGCAGGTCGGCGGCGTTCGCGAAACTGTTCGCGCCCGAGGTGGCGGCCTACCTCACCGACCAGGCCAGGCGGGAGAGCTGCCGGCAGGTCGTGGCCGAGGTCGTCCGGCGCAACCGGCCCAAGGTCGTGATCGCCCACTCGCTCGGCAGCGTCGTCGCGTACGAGACCCTCTGGGCGCACCCCGAGCTCGAGATCGACCTGCTGGTCACCCTCGGCAGCCCGCTCGGCATGCGTCACGTCGTCTTCGAACGCCTCCTGCCCGCCCCCATCAACGGCCGCGGCGAGCGTCCCAAGAACGTCGGACGCTGGGTCAACATCGCCGACAAGGACGACATCGCCGCCATCCCGCCGGCGCTGCGCGAGAGCTTCACCGGCGTCGACGCCGAGGAACTGGTCAACCTCGACTGGATCGACTTCCACACGGCCGAGAAGTACCTCGGCTGCCCCGCCCTCGATCCGTATCTGCGACCATTCATCGCATGACGTGGATCGTGTTCGACTACGGCGGTGTCCTGTCGCTGCCCCAGCCCGAGTCCGACGCGGACGCCATGGCGCGGGCCGTGGGAGCCGACCCCGAGGAGTTCGGGCGCGGCTACTGGGAGCACCGCCTCGCGTTCGACCGGGGGAGCCTGACGCCGTTCGCCTACTGGTCGTCGGTGCTCGGCAGGCCCGTCACCCACTCCGAGGTCGCCCGGCTGGTCGCCATGGACATCGCGAGCTGGGCCCACCCCGACGCGGGCACGGTCGCTCTCCTGGGTGAACTGATCGAGGCCGGACGCGACGTGGCGCTGCTGTCCAACGCCTCCGTGTGCGTCAGCGACGGCCTGGACGAGCTGCCCTGGATCGCCGCGATCGGGCGGCGCTTCTACAGCGGCAGGATGGGCCTGGTCAAACCCGGCAGGGAGATCTACGACGAGGTGGCCCGCGAGCTCGGCGCCGACCCGTACGAGATCGTCTTCGTCGACGACCGGCTGGAGAACGTCCGGGGCGCCGAGCGGGCGGGCATGACCGGCGTGCACTTCAGCGACGCCGCCGCGCTCGGGACGGCGCTGCGGGAGCTCGCCTGACGGCGGCCCGCCCGGCGGCCCGTCCTGTGGCCCGTCCTGTGGCCCGTCCTGTGGCGCGGACTGGACGACCGACGCTGTTCATCCGGCTTTGACTCCCTGGTCACGGCCGGGTCAGCACGACGGGACATACCTGGGAGCGTGGACCGCAGAGCCTTCCTGACAGCGGCGACAGCCGGCCTCCTCCTCCCGCAGCCCGTCAGCCGGCCGGCCATCGCCTCCCCGGCCAGAACCCTCAGACCCGACCCGTTCACGCTGGGCGTGGCCTCCGGCGACCCGTCGGCCGACGGCTTCGTCCTGTGGACCAGGCTGGCCGTCGCCCCGCTCAACGGCGACGGGCACGGCGGCATGCCCTCCCGCGACGTGGACGTCGCCTGGCAGGTCGCGTCCGACGAACGGTTCGCCACGATCGTCAGATCCGGCACCGCCACCGCCAGGGCGCGCAGCGCGCACAGCGTCCACGTCGAGCTGAAAGGGCTGGAGCCGGGGCGCGACTACTTCTACCGGTTCAGGAGCGAGGGCAGGCTCTCACCGGCCGGCCGCACCAGGACCACGCCGGAGGGGGAGACGCCGCTCACGTTCGCGGTGGCCGCGTGCGCCCACTACGAGCACGGCTACTACACCGCCTACCGCCGCCTCGCGCAGGAGGAGCCCGACCTGGTCGTCTTCCTCGGCGACTACATGTACGAGTACGGCCCCAGCGGCTACACCGCGCTGACCGGCCGCGTACGCACCCACACGCCGGGCAAGTGCCGCACGCTCGCCGACTACCGCCTGCGGCACGCGCAGTACAAGAGCGACCGCGACCTGCAGGCCGCGCACGCGGCGGCGCCGTGGCTGGTGGCGTTCGACGACCACGAGGTGGAGAACAACTGGGCCGGCCAGGTCTCCAGCACGGGAGCGCGGGACTTCGCCACACGCCGGCGGGCGGCGTTCAAGGCGTACTACGAGAACATGCCGCTGCGCCGCGCCAGCCTCCAGGGAGCGGTGCTGCGGGTGAACCGGCGGCTCTCGTGGGGCACGCTGGCCCGATTCCACCTGCTGGACACCCGGCAGTTCCGCGACGACCAGGCGTGTGAGGACGGGGTACGGGCAGGGTGCGACGAGCGGCTGGCCGACGGCCGTACGCTTCTCGGGCCCGGCCAGTGGCGCTGGCTGGAGAGCGGGCTGCGCGGCTCCACCACCAGGTGGAACCTGCTCGGGCAGCAGATCATGGTGGCGCAGCGCGACCACAGGACCGGCCCGGGACGCGAGGTGAACCTGGACTCGTGGGACGGCTACGCGGCCGAACGCACACGGCTGCTGAAGTCGCTGGCCCGCACCTCCAACCCGGTGGTGCTGACCGGGGACGCGCACATGCACCACCTGGCCGAGCTCAGGACGGACTTCGACGACCCGGATTCGCCGGTGGTGGCCAGGGAACTGGTGGCGTCGTCGATCGCGAGCGACGGGGACGGGTACCGGGACCGTACGTGGATCGCGGACGCCCTCCAGGAGAACCCCCATTTTTCCTACATCGACCAGCGGCGCGGCTACGTCATGGCGCGACTGACGCGCGACGAGCTGTCCGTGCGGTTCCGTACGTTGGACTACATCTCCCGCCGAGGTGCCCACGCCAGGACCTCCCACCGCCTCACCCTCCCGGCC
>NZ_JAAAHR010000139.1:0-27072 GCF_009908215.1 Nonomuraea sp. K271
CACCGCCGCGCCCACCCCCGTGGGTGCGCCGGCGGTGGCTCCGTGCGTGCCCCGCCCGGCGCCGCCGCCTGCCGCCGCAGTCGGCCCGTCCCCGCACGGCGGCAGCGTGCGGGCGCTGGTGTGCTGCGAGGGCCGGCTCTTCGCCGCCTGCGCGGACGGCGCGCTCGCCTACCGGGACGTCTCCGGTCAGAACCTTCCCTGGCGAACGATCGGCGAGACGGACGCGATCGCCCTGGCGGCACCGAGGGAAGCGCACGGTGGCCCGCCCGCCGGCCTCTACGGCGTCGCCGCCGACGGCACGATCCGCTACCGCGCCCCCGTGCCCGGCCCGGCCCTCTGGCAGGACGCCGGCCAGGCCCCTGAGGGCACCACCGGACTGGCCGCCGCCGACGAGGGACTGTTCGCCGTCACCGCCTCGAACGAGCTGTGGCACCTCCCCATCCGGCGGCTCGCCGCGCACGACTGGACCAGGATCGGCCCAGTGGTCGGCCCAGTGGTCGGCCCAGTGGTCGGCCCAGCGGCTCTGGCCGCGATGAACGGCAGGTTGTTCGCCGTCGTGGGCGACCGCATTCTCACCAGGACGGTGGACCGCCGCGACACGCCGTGGGCGGACCTCGGCTCCGCGGCGGGGCACACCGTCCTCGCCGCCGCGTCCGGCGGTCTCATCGGCGCGGGCGCCGACGGCGTCCTGCGCCGGCGCACGGTCGTATGACCCGCGGCCGGGTGGTGGCCGGCGCAGGGTGCTCCCGAGGGCCGGTCAGGTGCGGTCGCTCTCGTAGGCAAGCCACTGCGCGAACGTGTGCAGCCCGTAGTCCAGCGTCACCTCCGCCCGCCAGCCGAGCTCCACGCCCGCCCGCTCCACGTTGACGAGCGGCCCGCCGGGGCTCTCCGAGGTCTCCAGGCGCACGGGCCGCACCGCCTTGCACACCGCCTCGGTCAGCTCCCGCATGCGCCACCGCCGTCGTCCCGCGACGTTGTACACCCGTCCGGCGACCCCCTTCTCCAGCGCCGCCAGGACCGCGTGCGCCACGTCCCGCACGTGTACGAGCTGCGCGGGAGGGCCGTCCACGGACCCAGGACGGTTGAGGGAGGAGCGCAGCACCAGGTCCGCCACCGCCCCGCGCTGCGGCATGCCGGGCCCGTAGGGTTCGCCCAGCCGCAGCACGACGGCGCCGGGCGCGGACGACTCGACCGCGATGAGGGCTCGCGCCAGAGGGGCGGCCGCCGGATCTACGGGCGTCTCCTCGTCCACCCACGTGCGCGCCGGGTAGACATGACACGAGCTCAGCAGCACCCCCCCACGGCCGCCCGCGAAGGCGGCGCGGGCCAGCCGTACCTCCTCCTCGGGGTCCGCGTCCGTGTCCCAGCCGAGCGCGCAGACGTGCACGACGACGCCGGCGTCGCCTCCGGACAGGTGGAAGCCCCGGTCGGCCAGCACGTCCGCCACGTGTTGCCGGACGAACGTCGCCGCGCCACTGACGGCCACCTCCTGCCGTGCGGGAACGACGGGCGGAGCGGGGCCGTGGGGCGGCGTGCGAGCGGAGCCGGGCAGGTGCCGGGGTCCGCACGGGGCCGGCGTACCCGGTGGTCGCGCTCGCAGGCCGGCCTCCAGCCCGGCCCTGGCGACGTCGTGCAGCTCCGGCCCCAACCGGGCGAGTTCGCGCGCCCCCAGCTCGTGGCAGAGCCCGCCGGGGCCCAGGGTGGCCAGCGCCTCGTCCACGACCCGCGCGTCCCCGAGCGGCCCGCGGTGGACGACCCCCATCGTGTACGCCGTCAGCCACAGCGGGAAGTGTGGCCCGGCCCCCGCGAGTGCCCGCAGCGCGCCCGCGTCGATCCCCAGGCCCGCGAGGTGGTCGTCGCAGCGCAGGTCCCGCCACCGGCCGGTGCCCGGCACGCGTACCGCGCACTGGGCCACCCCGCGTTTGTAGAACGGGATCACCGGCAGCCGGTCGAGCACCCGGTCCTCACCGGCATCGGCCAACGGGTCGTCGGCGAAGAAGCACGGGGAGCGGCGTACCCCCTGGAAGTCGTTCTCCACGAGGCTGGCCAGGTCCTCGTGCTCGGCCAGGCTCGGCACCGCCACGTACACCGGCACCCCGGCCTGACGCAGGTAGCGGCCCATGAGCACGTCGTCGGGCCAGCTCTCGCCCTTGTCCCTGGCCCACTCCACGTATCCCGCGGCCACCTGCCTGGGCAGCAGCAGCGCCGCCACCGGTGTGTACTCGCCCGCCCCGCGCACCCAGCGCGCCCCTGCCAGCGCGCCCATCCGCACGGCGGCGCCGTTGCGCGAGTTCCAGAACGCGAACAGGGCCAGCGCGGCGCCCGGCATGGCCTGGGCCGCGCGCCCGGCCCGGTCGAGGAAGCCGCCGGACAGCGCCATGTCGTCGTGCAGCAGCACGTGGTGGGTGGCGTGCTCGGGGATGCTCGACCAGGCCAGCAGCGAGGTGCGGAACGCCGAGGGCCGGCCGTCGGGATCGGGGTCGGTGACCACGTCCAGGCCGTCCCCGGCCAGCCGGGCGGCCGCCTCCCTGCGCCGCGGATGCGCCATGACGGCTCCGCTCAGCCGCACACCCTCCTCCGGATCGGCGCCTCCGCGCGGCGGCGGGCCGGCGGACGGGCTCACGTGCCCAGGCACGCGCCGACCGCGAGCTCGTCCGACTCCAGCAGGCCGAGGGCGTCGCGCCGCTCGCCGCCCTCCCACTGGACCTCGCGCACCACCAGCAGCCCCGACCCGCACGCCACCAGCATCCCGCCGGTACCGGTCGACCAGACGGGCGCGAGCACCGTGCCCGCGGGATCGGAACCGCCGTGCTCGACGAGGTCGGCGCTGTGCACGTACAGCCGCCGTCCCGCCACGGACGTGAACGCGCCCGGGTAGGGGGCCGCCAGAGCGCGCACCCAGTCGTAGAGGTCGGAGGCGGGCCGGGACCAGTCGATCACGCCGTCCTCGGGCCGCCGTTTCTCCCACCACGACCCGCCGGGCTCCTGCGGCCGCGCCACCACTCGCCCGTCCAGCAGCAAGGGGATGTAGGTGGCCAGCAGGTCGATGTTGATCTCGGTGACTCTGCGGTACACCGCGGTGACGTCGTCGCGCCGGCTGATGGTGAACTCCCGTTGCGCGATCAGGTCGCCGGTGTCGGCGCCCTCGTCGAGGAAGAACAGGCTGACGGCGCTCGTGGTGAGCCGCTTGATGATCGTCCACGGCAGCGCGGCCCGTCCCCGCCCCTCGGGCAGCCGGGTGGGGTGCAGGCCGATCGACCCTCGCGGGCAGGCCGACAGCAGCGGCTCGCGTACGAGCTGCGACCATCCCGCGATCACGAACAGATCCATGTTCTTGACCCGCTCGTAGGCCCGCCCGTCGTTGATGTCGTCGGTCTCCAGCAGCGGGATGCCGTGCTTGTCCGACGCCTCACGCAGCGGGGCGTACCCCGAGCGGTGGCTGAGCCGCGGCGGGTAGCCGATCAGCAACGACGGCGGCGTGCCCTGCGCGACCAGCACGTCCACGGCGGGGGCGGCGAACTCCATGCCGGTGGCGAACGCGAACGTCTTCACAGGACCTCCCTGAGCACCCCGAACGCCTCGGCGTGGGCGACGCCGATCTCCGCCCCGCGCAGCGTGGCCAGCGCCGTCACCGACTCCTCGCTCCTGATGTGCGGCGAGGGCCGGTGCTGGCTCCTGTAGCCGCGCAGCGCGGCGAGTTTGCGTGTCAGGTGAGGTCCGATGTCGCAGTACGCCGTCGAGCGCGGGATCGGCCCCGAGGCCCACTGGATCTTCGACATCTCGTACATGAGGACGTTGGGCACCAGCCACTTGCCGAACTGCGGCGCGATCGGCCGGGCCGCGGCGAAGGCGGCGTGGAACACGGCGCAGTGGTCCTGGTCGTAGTCGGCGAAGCTGGGCAGCAGCAGCAGGTCGGGCCGGCGTTCGTTGAGCTCCTGCTCGAACAGGTCGACCAGCTCCCTGCGCGGCAGCGTGTCGAGCCGTTCGGTCAGGCCGCGGTCCCCGTACGCGATGTCGTACGTGAAGCCGAGCAGCTCGCGCACGGTCTCGATCTCGTGGAGGCGCTGGCCGTAGGTGGTGGCCTCGTCGAGCCCGTAGTGGCGCATGCCGTCCACGGCCAGGTAGAGGACGTGCACCTGGGCTCCGGCTTCGGCCTGCGCCGCCATCAGGCCGCCGCAGCCCAGAACCTCGTCGTCGGCGTGGGGGGAGATCACCAGGACGCGGTCAAAGCGGCGCATTCACTGCCCTTCGGTCCTCTCTGGCACGGTAGTAGTCGGCGGTGGTGAGGATCAGCTCGTCGAGCGGGATCCGGGGCCGCCAGCCCAGGTCGGTGGCCGTCCTGAGCGCGGGGATCTTGTGGAACGACTCGGCCTCCGCGTAGTGGGGGCCGTGCACGCTCCTGCCGTCCACCCTGACGATGGGGGAGGGGCTGGCGAGCAGGCTCTTGACCCGTTCCGCGAGGTCCATGATGGTGACGGCGTTGGCGGGGTTGCCGACGTTGATGATGACCTCGTCGCCCTGAAGCGCCAGGTCCATGTAGCCGGTGAGGAAGCCCGTCAGGTCGCCGGCCGCGATGAACGCCCTGACCTGGTCCCCGCCCGCGAACACCGTGATGGGCCGCCCGGCCAGCGCCTGCTGCACGAACGTCGGCATCACGAACCCGCCGGCCCGCGACTGCCGCGCCCCCGCCACGTTGAACGGCCGGATGACGATCCCGCGCAACCCGTGCCTGCGGCTGTTGCTGACCATCGCCTCGGCCAGGGTCTTGGCGACCGCGTACTCGATGCGCGTGTTGTACTGCGTCGGGACGACGATGTCGTCCTTCTCGTCGAGCACGCCGCTGCGGCCGTACACCTCGGCGGAGCTGAACATGCACAGCGGCGCGCCCGCGTTCATGCATGCTTCGATGACCGGCGCGGTGCTGCCGATGATGTCGTGGCCGAGCCGTCCGGCGCGCGACAGGATGCTGGCCGGGCCCACGTAGGAGGCGGCGTGGATGACCCGGTCCACGCCGGTGAAGTCGCCGCCCGCGGTCAGGTAGTCCTCGACGCGTTCCCTGATGACGGCGCAGCGGGGGTCGGCGTCGTAGTTCTCGCCGTCGATGACCGCGCCGGCGTTCGAGTCGATGATCCGTACGCGGTGGCCGGCCGCGAGGTAGGCGTCCACGAGATGAGAGCCGATGAAACCGAGACCGCCGGTGATGACGACTTCGCCACCTGGTGCTCGCACGGACCCGCCTTTCCCGCTCGAGGAAAACGGTCACACGGGGCTATGCCGCCCCTTTGTCATCTAGGCGGGATTAAAACAGTTTTCGTCCTTCTTGTCACCCATGGCCACAACTTTTCACCGGCGCCGGGATCCGCACGTCCACGGGGCTATAACGTGCCCCAGACGGGCTTGCCGGGGTCGGGAGGAGGAAGCGCCACCAGGACGGCCGCCACGCTCTCCCAGTCGGCCACCGTGACGTTGCCGGCCATCATCCGCAGCCGGGTGGCGACCTCGCTGTGAGCGGAGTGGAACACGCCGAGGCCCTTCATGACCTGGCCGGTGACCGCTTCGTACCCCATGCCGCCGCCCTGGCCCTTGAAGAACGTCACGCCCTCCTTGTCCTCGCCCCAGAAGTTGCCGATGGCGTCGAGTTCGTCCCCCGCCATCGCGGCGTAGCCGGCCAGGTCGCCCGCCTCGATCTCGAACGCCTCCGCCGACAGGTTGATCCGCGGTCGGTCGATCTCCATGTGGTCCTTTCAGCGTGCGGGTTTGTGAGCCATGGCGAAATACAACAGCGTCCGGCCGAGGGTCTCCTTCCAGGTGGGGGCGAGGTCGGTGCCGATCTCCCCGCTCAGGGCGTCGTACGTCGGCCCGTAGCCGATGGATCCGCTGGCCAGCCGGCTCAGGAAGTACTGGACGTCGGGGTTGGCGGCCACCTTCCTCATCAGGGGCGCGGTGGCGTCGAACACGCCGTAGAAGGCGGCCGACGCGGCGAACTCCTTCAGCGCCAGCGTCGCGTTGTCCTGGAACGATCCGGCGTCCTCGCCGCGCAACGCCTTGACCCCCGCCTTCACCGACACGTCGCCGACCGCGAAGATGACGCTGCCGAGGGAGTACTCCGTCAGCTTGCTCAGCACGATCTTGGCGACGCTGTGCTCCAGCAGCTTCGCCAGCATGCCCGCCTGCGCCCTGCGCATGAGGAACTGCGTGATCTGGTAGGCGGCACCCGCCTGCCAGGGGAAGGTGGCGATGTAGACGAAGCTGGCGAAGTTGGCCAGGGCGAGCGTCTGGTACGCGTGCCGCGCCGTGTCGATGACGTCGGCGAACTCCAGGCACGCCTCGGCGTTGTGCCGGCAGCGGCGGGCGAGCCTGGCGGCGTATCCCTCGTACTCGTCCTCCGGATACAGTTCGGCGGTGACGGCGCGCTTGTAGGCGTCCACGCCGTCACCACCGTTGTGCCTCCAGACCGCCTGGGCCGCCGGGAACGTGCGCTTCGGGCTGCCCTCGACGCGTTCGGCGAGCCGGCTCCAGACGGCGGCGGCCTTCCTGGCCTTGTCGGGGTCGCCCTGCGGATATTCGACGGCGAGCATCTCGAAGACGAAGCCGGCCAGGCCGAGGGTCCCGAAACCGAGAATGCTCGCGCGGCCGGGGTTGATCCTCAACGCCTGCGACCTCCATGGCGGCCGTCCGGGCCGGGGCCGTCGTCCAGCGGGGTTCCGGTGATGAACGGGATCACCAGGTCGGCGGCCGCCTGCTCGGCGTCGCGTGCCGCCTCGCCGGCCGCCTCCAGGATCGCCTGCGCCAGCGCGGCGGAGCCGAGGCGCATGGCGCGCGGGTCGATGCTGAGCCCGGTGAGCCCGCCGGTCTGCGTGACCTCGGCGACCACGCGTCCCTGGGCCGCCCGGCCGCGGCCTCTGACGGCGGTGACCTGGTCGTTCAGCCGCTCCAGTGCCGCCACGTCCTCGCGGTAGCCGCTGAGCAGCCTGCCGAGTGCCTGGTCGCCGGCGGTGTCGCGAGGATCCGCCGATGGTGTCATCCCCGTCTCCCTCAATACCCTGTCCTGGTACGTCGCTGTCATGAAGATCTTCTACTGTATCCACAAACAAAGCCGGACATATAGGGAGGTCCCGGACCTTTTGTGTCGGTCACCCGCCGGACGGCGGCGCGTGAACCCCTGCTCACGTGGAGGTTCGCCTATCCTGGTCGCCCACGCTGACCTTGGGAGACATCGCCGATGTCCATGGAGCTCGACCTCGTGCCCAGCGGCCTCGCGCGGGTCATCGACGAGCTGCCGCTGGTCGACCACCACGTGCACGGCGCCACCACCCGCGACCTGCCGCGCCGGGCCTTCGAGGAGATGATCGGCGAGTCCGACCGGCCGGTGCCCGAGTGGATGACCCGCTTCGACTCCCAACTCGGCCACGCGATCCTGCGCCACTGCGCGCCCGTGCTCGGCCTCGCCCCGCACTGCACACCGGAGGAATACCTGGCCAGGCGGGCCAGGCTCGGCACCGGTGAGGTCAACCGGCTGCTGCTGACGGCCTGCGGCGCCGGGCACCTCCTCGTCGAGACCGGCCACCGCGGTGACGAGCTCCTCGGGCCGGCCGGCATGGCCGAGGCCGGCGGCGCGCCCGCCGACGAGGTGGTGCGGCTGGAGACCGTGGCCGAGCACGTGGCCGCCGCCGGATGCGAGGCGGGCGCGTTCGCCGGCCGGTTCGCGGAGGCACTATGGGAGCGCACCCGCACGGCCCGCGGGCTCAAGACCGTCGTAGCCTACCGGTACGGCCTCGACTTCGACCCCGAGCCGCCCTCGGCGGCGGAGGTCACCGAGGCCGCCGGTCGCTGGCTGGCCGGAGGAGGCGGGCGGCTCGGCGACCCCGTGCTGCTGCGGCACCTTATTTGGGCCGGGCTGGAGCGCGGGCTGCCCCTGCAGTTCCACATCGGCTACGGCGACCCCGACATCGACCTGCGCCGCTCCGACCCGCTGCTGCTGCGCGGCCTCATCGAGCGAGCCGAGCCCACCGGGGTGCCGCTGATGTTGCTGCACTGCTACCCCTACCACCGGCACGCGGGGCTCCTGGCGGAGGCGTACCCGAACGTCTATTTCGACGTGGGGCTCGCCGTCACCCACACGGGGGGGCGCAGCGCGGCGCTGGTGGCCGAGAGCCTGGAGGTGGCGCCGTTCGCGAAGGTGCTCTTCTCCTCCGACGCCTGGGGCCCGGCCGAGCTCCATTTCCTCGGGACCCTGCTGTGGCGGCGGGCGATGGCGCGCGTGCTGGGCGGGTTCGTGGCCGAGGGTGAGTGGTCGGCCGCCCAGGCGGTACGGGTTGCCACGATGACCGGCGTCGACAACGCCCGCCGCGTCTACGACCTGGGCCCCGGCACGTGAGCACGACGCCGCACAGGGACCGCGCAGGCAACCGCACAGAGACCGCACAGAGACCGCCGCAATGAGACGGCAATGACGAAACCGCCGCGAAGCTCTAGGCTCGGCGGCGATGGACCTCGAAACCTTCCGCCCCGGTTCCGGCCTGCTCGAACCCCGGGCGGCCCTCCGTTCCGACGCGCCCGCGCTCGACCTCAACGGCACGTGGCGCTTCCGCCTCTCACCCGTGGCCGACGTCCCCGACGACTTCGCCCGGCCTGACTACGACGACGCGGACTGGGACGACCTGCCCGTCCCCTCCCACTGGCCGCTGCACGGCCACGGCGCCCCCGCCTACACCAACGTCTCCTACCCGGTCCCCATCGACCCGCCCCGGGTGCCCGGCGAGAACCCGACGGGCGACTACCGCCGCGCGTTCGACCTGCCCGGCGGATGGACGGGCGGGCGACTGCGGTTCGAGGGCGCCGAGTCCTTCGCCCGGGTCTGGCTCAACGGCCACGAACTGGGCTTCTGGACGGGCAGCCGGCTGCCGGCCGAATTCGACGCCGGGCCCTGGCTCAAGCCGGGCCGCAACGTGCTCGCCGTGCGCGTGCACCAGTGGTCGGCCGCGAGCTACCTCGAGGACCAGGACATGTGGTGGCTGCCGGGCATCTTCCGCGACGTCACGCTCACCCGCTCCACCGCCGACGTCTTCGTGCGCGCCTCCTGGGCCGACGGCCGCGGCACGCTCGTCTTCGACGGCGACGGCACCCTGAGCGTGCCGGAACTCGGCGTCGCCGGGCTCGGACCGGACACCGAGATCACGGTCGAGGCGGAGCCGTGGACCGCCGAGACACCCCGCCTGTACGACGCCGTGCTGACCTGCCCCGGCGAGTCCGTACGCCTGCGCGTCGGCTTCCGCACGATCTCCATCGCGGACGGCGTGCTGCTCGCCAACGGCCGCCCGCTGCTGCTCAAGGGCGTCAACCGGCACGAGTTCCACCCCCGGCACGGCCGCGCGGTCACGTACGAGACGATGCGCGAGGACGTGCTGCTGATGAAGCGGCACAACGTCAACGCCGTCAGGACCAGCCACTACCCGCCGCACCCCGCCTTCCTCGACCTGTGCGACGAACTGGGCCTGTGGGTGATCGACGAGTGCGACCTCGAGACCCACGGCTTCGGCCAGGTCGGCTGGCACGGCAACCCCACCGACGACCCGCGCTACGCCGACGCGCTGCTGGACCGCATGCGCCGCACGGTCGAACGCGACAAGAACCACCCCAGCGTCATCATGTGGTCGCTCGGCAACGAGGCGGGCGTCGGCCGGAACCTGGCCGTCATGTCCGCCTGGACCCGCGAGCGCGACCCGTCCAGGCCGCTGCACTACGAGGGTGATCGTTCCTGCGCGCACACCGACGTCTACTCGCGCATGTACGCCTCCCACGCCGAGGTCGAGGCCATCGGCCGCTACGAGGAGGAAGCGCTCGACGACCCCGCCGAGGATGCGCGGCGGCGGGCGATGCCGTTCTTGCAGTGCGAGTACGCCCACGCCATGGGCAACGGGCCCGGCGGGCTGGCCGAGTACCAGGAGCTGTTCGAACGGTACCCGCGGCTGGCCGGCGGCTTCGTGTGGGAGTGGATCGACCACGGGATCGAGCACCCCGACCACGAGTACGCCTACGGAGGCGACTACGGCGAGCCCGTGCACGACTCCAACTTCGTGATCGACGGGCTCGTGTTCCCCGACCGCACACCGTCCCCCGGGCTGCTTGACCTGAAGAAGGTGTTCGAGCCGGTCAGGTTCGAGTTCGGCGACGGCGTCGTGCGCATCGTCAACGGCCACGGCTTCCGCGACCTGTCCCACCTGGAGTTCGTCGCCTCGGTGCAGGTGGAGGGCGAAACCGTGACCGAGCACCGGCTTGACGTGCCCCCCGGCGGCGGCGAGTGCAAGGTGCCCGACGTGAGCGGCCCCGACGGCGAACGGTGGCTGACCGTGCGCGCCGTGCTCGCCCGCGACGAGCCGTGGGCGGACGCCGGCCACGAGGTCGCGTGGGGTCAGGCGCTGCTCGTACGCCACCCCGCCCGCTTCGAACGGTCGACGGCCGCGCTCGTGAACGGTGGCGCCGAGATCACCGCCGGCGACTCCGCGTTCGACGCCGCCTCCGGGCGGCTCATCCGGCTGTTCGGGATCGACGTCGAGGGCCCGCTGCTCGACCTGTGGCGGCCGCCCACCGACAACGACAGGTACGGCGGGCTCGAAGGCGCCTGGCGCGGGCTCGGCCTGCACCGGCTCACCCACCGGGTGGACGCCGTCGAACAGGGCGACGAGCTGACCGTCCGCACCCGCGTCGCGCCCGCGGCCACCGACCACGGGATCTGGGCGACGTACCGGTGGACGTTCGACGGCGGGCTGCGGCTGCTCCTCGACATCGAGCCAACCGGCGACTGGCGCGACCCGATCCCGCGGCTCGGCGTCACCATGTCGCTGCCCCGCACCTTCGACCGGGTCACGTGGTTCGGGATGGGGCCGGGCGAGGCGTACCCGGACACCGGGATGGCCGCCCGCATGGGCCGCTGGTCGGCCACCATCGACGAACTGCAGACGCCGTACGTGCACCCGCAGGAGAACGGCCACCGGGCCGAGGTGCGGTGGGCCGACTTCGGCGCGTTCAGGGTCACCGGGGATCCGGTGTTCGGGATGACGGCGCGGCCCTGGAGCAACGACGAGCTGACCCGCGCCCTCCACCGGCCCGACCTGGTGGCGGGTGACCGCGTCCACCTGCACCTTGACCTGGCCCACCAGGGCATCGGCACCGCCACCTGCGGCCCTGGGGTGCTGCCCGCGTACGAACTGCGCGCCCGCCGCTCAACCCTCCGCATCCGCTTCGACCACCCCTGACCCGGCTGCTTCCGATCGGCCCGAGCCAGCCGGCCGGGACCCAAGCCGGCCTGGCCACCACCGGCCTGGCCACCACCGGCCTGGCCACCACCGGCCTGGCCACCACCGGCCCGAGCGGGCCGGACCGTTGGAACGGGCCGGGCCGCCGGGCCGGTCGAGCCGGGTGGGTCGAGCCGGGTGGGTCGAACCCGGCCGGCCGGCGAGGTGGCCGGGCCGGCCGGGTTCGGGTGGGGTGGTCAGGGCACGGTGAGGATCGTGCCCGCGCCGACCGTCAGCCCGCCCTCGCGGATCGCGAAGCCGAGCCCGGGCTCCAGCGCGACGGCCTTGCCCAGCTCCACCGACACCTCGACGGTGTCGCCCGGCTGCGCGGGCCCGGCCAGCGTCAGCTCTCCGGGCACGTCGGTCGTGCGGACGTAGAACTGCGGCCGGTACCCGGACACGATCGCCCTGCGCCGGCCGCCCTCCTCGGCGGTGAGGAGGTAGACGCGGGCGGTGAACGACGAGCGGGCCCGCTGGCTGCCCGGCTCGGCCAGCACCATGCCGCGCCGCACCTGCTCGCGGCGCACCCCGCGCAGCAGCACGGCGGCGTTGTCGCCGGCCTCGCCCCGCTCCATCGTCTTGCCGAACGTCTCCACGCCCGTGACGACAGCGCCGAACCCGTCGCCGAACCCGACGGCCTCCACCGGGTCGCCGACGCGCACCGCGCCGCGCTCGATGGCGCCGGTGACGACGGTGCCGCGGCCGGTGACCGTCAGTACGTTCTCCACCGGCATGAGGAACGGCGCATCGACGTAGCGCACCGGCACGGGGATGTGCTCGTCCACCGCCGTGAGCAGCGCGTCGACCGACGCCGTCCAGACGGGGTCGCCCTCCAGCGCCCGCAGTCCGGACACCCGCACCATCGGGACGCCGTGGTAGCCCTGCGCGGTCAGCAGGTCCTGCAGCTCCAGCTCGACCAGGTCGAGCAGCTCAGGGTCGGCGCCGTCGGCCTTGTTGACGGCCACGACGAGGTGCTCGACGCCGACCCGCCTGGCGAGCAGCACGTGCTCGCGGGTCTGCGGCATGATTCCGTCGTGCGCGGACACGACGAGGATCGCGCCGTCGAGCTGAGCCGCCCCCGTGATCATGTTCTTCACGTAGTCGGCGTGCCCCGGCATGTCCACGTGCGCGTAGTGGCGGGTGGCGGTCTCGTACTCGACGTGCGAGATGTTGATCGTGATCCCCCTGGAGGCCTCCTCCGGGGTCCGGTCGATCCGCTCGAACGGCGTGAACGTCGCCTGCCCCCGCGCCGCGAGCACCTTGGTGATCGCCGCGGTCAGCGTGGTCTTGCCGTGGTCGACGTGGCCCATCGTGCCGATGTTGAGGTGCGGCTTGTTGCGCGCGTAGGCCTGCTTGGCCATGATGCCCTTTCCCGAGACTCCTTGAGCTTCGTGACCCGTCAGGGCCGGTCGACCTCCCCCCGCCGGGTCACTTCAGGACGAACGGGAAGAGGTCAGCGCTCCAGGCCGTCGCAGGCACGCTCGAACGCGCCCGCCGGCAGGGCGGGCGTCGCCAGGTGAGCGCGCGGGAACATGAGGAACATGATGCGGGCATCAGCACGGGGACGCAACGGGTTATTCCCGCGGGCCCCCGCGAGGCGTCGCGTCAGCGGGGCCTGAGCCGGTGGGCCAGGTCGAGCCAGTGGGTGACGTCGGAGGCGGAGTGGTGCCGGATGGCCCAGTCCACCAGCCGCAGGGCCATGTGCGCCCAGCAGACCGGCGTCAATGTGTCAGGGACGCCGGGCAGCAGATGGGGCGCGCGGCCGGCCAGGTCGAAACGGAGTGTGACCAGGTCGAAGTCGCCGTCGCCGCGGGCTGCGCCGTCCCAGTCGATCACGCCGGTCACCGTCCCCCGCGCGTCCACCAGGACGTTCTCGGGATGGAAGTCGACGTGCACCAGGTCGTCGCCCTGGAGCACGTCAGGGAAGGCCCGCCCGATCTCCTCCACCTCGCCGAGCAGCCGCCTCGTCCGGCCGTCGTACGCGCGCAGCGGCCCGTGCAGGCAGAACCCGGGTCCGTCCTCCCGCAGGTACAGCGGGAGCCCCGGCAGGTCGGTACGGCCCGCGAGCACACCGCGGCACCGCCGGTTGATCTCGATCATGGAACGGACGGTCTCCGCCGTCGGCACGCGCGCCGGGCCGCCGGGAAGCAGCTCCTGGACGACGACCGGCGGATGGACCAGCTCGTAGGCGGGCGCCGGTACGCCCGCCGCCCGCGCCACCGCCGGCAACTCGCTCACGTCGGGGCCCCGGGTGAGCACCGACCGATGGCCGTCGGGCCAGCGCACGTACGCCGCGCCGACCTCACCGCCGTGACAGGGGCCGTCGTAGGTGAGGGGCACGGGGAGCCGCTCCAGGTAGCGGGTGATGTCGAGCCGCGGCACGGGCGAGTACGTCATGAAACTTCTCCCAGGTCGGACCAGGGATCAGTATGCTCCGGCCGGTCCCGGGGTGCCGCCGCCGCTTGGACCGCGGCACAACGGAACGGGCGCCGTTCGTCGGATAGTCCGAAGAAGGGGAAAGGGCGCTGCTCTACGGTTCTGATATGCCGCGTCTCACCCTGGATGATCTCTACCGCTTCGCCGTGCCTTCCGATCCCTGCCTGCGACCCGACGGCGGCGCGGTGGCGTACACGCTGACCACCGTCGACCGGGACGCCGACGAGAACCGCACGGAGGTCTGGCTCGCCGCTCCGGGCGCCGCGCCGCGCAGGCTGGCCGGCGGGAGCGCGGCCCGGTGGTCGCCGGACGGGCGGACGCTGGCGTTCCTGCGGCCCGTGGACGGCAGGCCGCAGATCCACCTGCTCCCCATGGACGGCGGCGAGCCGGTCCCGATCACCTCGGCGGCGCTGGGCGCGGGAGCGCCGCGGTGGTCCCCCGACGGGACCCGCATCGCGTTCAGCGCGCCGGTGGGGCCCGGCGGGCGGGCCCCCGACGCGGACGCGCCCGTGGTGATCGACCGGCTGGAGTACAAGGCGGACGGCACGGGGCTGCTGCGCGGGATGAGCGCCCACCTGTTCGTGGTGGACGTGGCGAGCGGAGAGACGACCCAGGTCACCGAGGGCGGCTTCTTCGCGGGGGAGCCGTCGTGGAGTCCTGACGGGACGCGGCTGGCGTTCGTCGCGGACAGGGAGGATGAGCGCGACCTGGAGAGGGGCGGGGCCGTCCACACCGTGGCGCCGGGCCGGCAGCCGCGGCGGCTGACCGGTCCCGGCCTCATCTGCACCGGCGTGTGGTGGCAGGGCGAGCGGCTGGTCGTCACCGCCACGAAGGGCGGCCCGGCCGGGCACGTACGGCTGTTCACGCTCACACCCGGCGGCGTGCCCGAGGAGGTCGAGACGGGGCTGGACCGCAACGTCATGACCGGCGCCCCCGGCTACCCCGGCGCCGCGCCCGCGCTGCTCGCCGGTGACGACCTGATGTTCTGTGTCCGCGACCGCGGCTGCACCCACCTGTACCGGCCGCGGGGCGAGCGGCTGGTGCCCGAGGAGACGAGCGTGTCTGGGGCGAGCGCGGCGGCCGGCCGGATCGCGTACGTGGCCGCGACCCCCCACAGCGCCGGCGACGTCTACCTGGGCCGGCCGGGCGAGACCCCGGAGCGGCTCACCGACCACGCGCTCGACGGCGTCGAGCTGTTCACGCCCGCCCGCCGCACGTTCACCGCTCCCGACGGCACCCAGGTCGAAGGCTTCGTGCTGCGGGACGAGAACGCGGCCACCCCCGGCCCGCTCCTGCTCGACGTGCACGGCGGCCCGCACAACGCCTGGGCCCCCGTGCTCGACGGCTTCCACCTCTACCACCAGGTCCTGGCGGCGAGGGGCTGGACGGTGCTCGCGCTCAACCCGCGGGCCAGCGACGGCTACGGCGAGGACTTCTACACCGCGGCCGTCGGCGCGTGGGGGCTGGCCGACGCGCAGGACTTCCTCGCCGCCGTCGACACGCTGGTCGAGGAGAACGTCGCGGACCCAGGCCGGCTGGCCGTCACCGGGTACAGCTACGGCGGCTACATGACGTGTTGGCTGACGGGACACACCGGCCGCTTCAAGGCCGCGATCCCCGGCGGATGCGTGAGCGACCTGAGCAGCATGGCGGGCACCTCGGACCTGGGGCAGCTGATGAAGGTGCACGAATGGGGCGGCGACCTCGCGGCGCAGTCGCCGATCACGTACGTGTCCGAGGTCACCACCCCCACGCTCCTCCTGCACGGCGAGGGCGACGACCGCTGCCCGGTCGGCCAGTCCGAGCAGTGGTTCGCCGCGCTGCGCGAACGGCGGGTGCCGGTCCGGCTGGTGCGCTACCCCGGCGCCAGCCACCTGTTCATCCTGAACGGCCGGCCCTCACACCGGCACGACTACAACGAAAGGATCATCGCGTGGCTGGAGCAATGGGTCAGCGGCTCGCCGAGCTGATCGACCGGTACGAGGTGCCCGGCGCGGCGCTGGCGTACCTGCACGAGGGGGAGCCGCACGAGTTCGCGGCGGGCACGCTCAACACCGCCACCGGGGTGGAGGCCACCCCGGACGCGCTCTACCAGATCGGCTCGGTCACCAAGGTGTGGACCGCGACCCTGCTCATGCGGCTGATCGAGCGCGGCCGCCTGACGCTGGACACCACGGTGGCGGAGGTGCTGCCGGAGTTCAGGGTCGCCGACGCCGAGGTCACCAAGACCGTCACCATCAGGCATCTGCTCTCCCACACCAGCGGCATCAACGGCGACCTCTTCCTCGACACCGGCCGCGGCGACGACTGCGTGGAGAGGTACGTCGAGGCGTGCGCCGAACTGACCCAGAACCACCCGCTCGGCGTCACCCAGTCCTACTGCAACTCCGGGTTCGTCATCGCGGGCCGGGTCGTCGAGCGCCTGACCGGCGAACGCTGGGACGACGCGCTGAGGAAGGAGATCGTCGAACCGCTCGGCCTCACCCACACCTGGACCCTGCCCGAGGACGTGCTGCGCTTCCGCGCCGCGATGGGCCACGTGGACGGCGGCGCGCCGGCCCCGATGTGGGGGCTCATGCGCTCGGCCGGCCCGGCGGGGCTCATCTGCGCCCGCCCCGCCGACGTGGTCGCCTTCGCCCGCGCCCACCTGCGCACCACGGGGGAGGGCGGCCTGCTCGACGACCCGCAGGCCATGTGGGAGCCGCAGATCGACATCCCCAACCCGCACACCGTGGGCAAGCAGTGGGGCATCGGCTGGATCCTGGACGAGTGGGACGGGCAGCGCGTCATCTCCCACGGTGGCAACACCATCGGCCAGCACGCCATGCTCTGGGCCGTCCCCGGCACCGGCACCATCGTGTGCGTCACCGCCAACGGCGGCCACTCCGGCGCCTTCACCCGCGCTGTGGCCACGGAGCTGTTCGCCGAGCTCGACGGCCTTACCGTGCCTCCGCAGCCGGAGCCGCTCGACCAGGCCGCGGACGTGGACGCCTCCCGCCACACCGGCGTCTACGAGCGGGTTGGCGCGCGCATCACGGTGTCGCAGCGCGACGGGCGGCCCTGGCTGCGTTACGAGGCCACGGGCGCGCTGGCCGCCCTGCAGCAGGAGCCGGAGGAGTGCGAGCTGCGGCCCGTGGACGACGTCACGTTCGTGTGCCGGATGAACGGCTCGCCCGACTGGGCGTCCGTCGTGTTCTACGAGCTGCCCGACGGCTCCCCGTACGTGCACATGGGCGCCCGCGCCACCCCGAGGACCGGCTGAGGAGGCGGCATGGACCTGCGGGCCGGGCCGCATGCCTGCATGACGGCCGGGCGGTGCCGCGTGCCTGACGTGCCCGGCTGATGTCCCTTCTCGTGGATTATCGTGATCCGATGAGGAATCGTCCGCGTGCCAGTCTCGGGCGCATCCTCCACGACCTCGGCACCACGGTGCTCGACGTCGCCGCGTCACCCGGCGATCTCGACACCGAGGTCACCGGCGTGCACGTCTACGATCCGCTCGACGAGCTGATCGTGCCGCCCGGCGGCATCGTGCTGGCCGTCGGCGTCCAGGGCGCGGACGACATCTGCGCCCTGATCGAGCGGGTGGAACAGGCCGCGGGCGTCGTCGTCAAGCTGCCCGTCGACGTCGACGAGCGGGTGCGGGCCGTGGTGCTGGAGACCGGCGTGGCCGTGCTCGGGCTCACCCGGGCGGCCTCCTGGTCCCAGGTCGCCGCGCTGCTGCGCTCGCTGCTGGCCGAGGGCGACCTGGCCGAGCCGGGGGAGGGGCCGCCCGACGACCTGTTCTCCCTGGCCAACGCCGTGTGCGCGCTGCTGGACGCGCCCGTCACCATCGAGGACAGATCGTCGCGGGTGCTCGCCTACTCCGGTCGCCAGGACGAGGCCGACCAAGGGCGCGTCGAGACGGTGCTCGGCCGCCAGGTCCCCGAGCGCTACCTGCGCATGCTCGACGAGCGCGGCTTCTTCAAGCAGCTCTACCAGAGCCGCGAGCCCGTCTACATGGAGCTCGACGACGCGAACGTCATCAACCGGGTCGCCGTCGCCGTCCGCACCGGCGACGAGATCCTCGGCTCCATCTGGGTGGCCGTGCGCGAGCCGCTCAGCGAGCAGCGCCAGCGGGCGCTCGCCGACGCCGCCAAGATCGTGGCGCTGCGGCTGCTGCGCGAGCGGGCCGGGGCCGACACCCGGCGGCGGCTCCGCGCCGACCTGCTGTCCACCGTGCTGGCCGGCGGCACCGACGCCGCCGAGGCGGCCGAGCGGCTCGGCGTCGCCACCACCCGCCTGTGCGTGCTCGCCGCCCAGCTGACCGGCGACTCCGCCGCCGACCCCGCCCGCGGCGAGAGCGACAGGCAGCGCTTCTGCGACGCGCTCGCGCTGCACGTCGGCGCCATCCATCCCAAGGCCGCCGCCGCGCTCGTCGGCTCCGTCGCCTACGCCGTGCTGCCGCTGCAGTCGGGCGGGCAGCAGAGCCAAGGGGAGGAGGCGCGGGCCGTGCGCGTGGCCGAGAGCTTCCTGGCCAGGGTCGGGCCCCGGCACGCCGCCAACATCGGCGTGGGCCGCCTGGCGCTCCACCTGTCGCACGTCGCCAGGTCACGCGCGGACGCCGACCGGGCCCTGCGCGTGCTGCGCTCCCGCGGCACCACCGGCCAGGTCGCCGGGTACGCCTCCGTGCATTTCGAGTCGCTGCTGCTCCAGGTCGCCGACGTGGCCGCCGCGGAGGAGCAGGCGCCCACCGGGCCCTACCAGCGGCTGCTCGAACACGACGCGGAGCACGGCACCGAGCTGACCGCCACGCTGCGGGCGTACCTGGACGCGTTCGGTGACGTCAACGCCGCCTGCGCCCGCGTGCACGTGCACGCCAACACCTTCCGCTACCGGCTCAAGCGGCTTGTCGAGATCAGCGGCCTCGACCTGTCGGACCCAGACGCCCGGCTCACGGTCATGTTGCAGATGCGGATCTTCGGGCGCTAGAACGAGGCCGCCCGGCTTTTTCGTCACCGGGCACGAAGCACCAGGCCCGGCGAGGGGCAAAGGTGGTGCACACCCCCCACGCTCGACGGGAGTCCCCCATGAGAACACCGGCAGCTGCGGCTCTCACCTCGCTCGCCCTGCTCGCGGCCGCCTGCGGAGGCGGCGGTGGCGACGGAGGCGACGGAGGCGGGGCGCCGGCCACGGGCGGCACGTTCACCTACGCGCTCTCGGCCGACCCCGGCGGCCTCGATCCCGCCATGGGCGTGCTCTCGATCACGAACACCACGCTCTCGCTCGCGTACGACACGCTCGTCACCGCCTCGGACGACGGCAAACTCGTGCCCAGGCTGGCCGAGAAGTGGGAGGTGAAGCCGGACAGCGCCACGTTCACCCTGCGTAAGGGCGTCACCTGCTCCGACGGCTCCCCGCTGACCGCCTCCGACGTCGCCGGCAGCGTCAACCACATCACCGACCCCGACACCAAGTCGCCCATCTACGGCGTGCTGGTGCCCATCGGGATGAAGGCCACCGCCGACGACGCCGCGGGTACGGTGACGCTGTCCATGCCGGAGCCGTTCAGCTTCATCGTGGAGAGCGCCAGGTCGCTGTTCATCGTGTGCGGCAAGGGCGTCAAGGACCGTTCGCTGCTGACCCGCGGCACCTCGGGCACCGGGCCGTACCAGCTGACCGAGGCGGTGCCCAGCGACCGCTACACGTTCAAGGTCCGCAGGGAGTACGCCTGGGGGCCGGCCGGCGCGACCGCCGCCGAGCTGCCGGGGACCGTCGTGCTCAAGGTCATCCCCAACGAGCAGACCGCCGCCAACCTGCTCATCTCCGGCACCGTCAACGGCGCGACGGTCTACGGCCCCGACCGCGCCCGTCTGGAGGCCACGCCCGGTGTGGTCAAGAACGTCGTCCCCTTCACCAACGGCCAGTTCTTCTACCACCAGGGCGACGACAGGCCCGCGCACGACCCGGAGGTGCGCAAGGCGCTCACCCAGGCCGTCAACCTCAAGGAGCTGGCGGGCATCGCCTCCAGCGGCACCGGCAGGCAGGCCACCGGGCTCGTCATGGAGCCGCGCCCCTGCAAGGGCGACTCGGTCACCGGGCACGTGCCCGCCCACGACCCGGCGGCGGCCGCGGCCGCCCTGGACGCGGCCGGCTGGAAGGCGGGGCCCGACGGGGTGCGGGTCAAGGACGGCAAGCGGCTGACGCTGCGGCTGATGTACGCCACCACGCGCGGCGCCGGGGTGCAGGCCGCGGTCGAGTACCTGGGCCAGGCCTGGCGCAAGGCGGGGGCCGAGGTGAAGCTGAACGGCATCATCGACGCCAAGCTGTCGGAGTCCCTCAACGCCACCCAGGACTGGGACGTCGTCTGGTTGCCCATCGGCGTGAGCCTGCCCTCCCAGCTCATCGGCTTCCTGTCCGGCCCGGCCGCGCCCGAGGGGGCCAACTTCGCCCACCTGGACAACAAGCGCTACGAGTCGCTCGTCGCCGAGGCGGGGCTGCTGCCGTCGGCCGAGGGCTGCGGCCAGTGGCTGGAGGCGGAGTCGGCCCTGTTCGAGGCCGCCGACCTGGTGCCGGTGGTGGAGAACACGGTGCTGCACGCGGCCAAGGGGGCGACGTACGACATGCAGGCGGGAGAGTTCGTGCCCACCTCGATCAGGCTCACCCAGGGAGGCTGAGTGCCCGACAGCAGCGGCCTCGACACGCCCATGGCGGCCACAGGAACGCGGCCCGGTCCCGCACCCGGGGCGGGCCGACGGGCGGCGCGCCGCAGGACGCGGGTCGTCGTGCGGCGGGCGGTGCGGTTCGCCGTGTCGCTGGCCGTGCTGCTCGCCGCGTCCTTCGCGATGATCCACCTCATTCCCGGCGACCCGGTGCGCACGTCGCTCGGGCCGGCCGCGCCGGTGGAGCTGGTGGAGGCGCGCAGGGCGGCGCTCGGCCTGGACCGCCCGTTACCGGAGCAGTTCGTGACCTACGCGACCAACGTACTGTCCGGAAATTTCGGGACTTCGTTCATCACCAGCGAGCCCGTCGGCGACGTCATCGCCGCCCGCCTCCCCAACACCCTCGCCCTGGCCCTGCTCGCCACCCTCCTCGCCCTGCTGGCGGGCGTCCCCCTCGGCATGTGGGCGGCCGTACGCACCCAGAACGGCCGCAACCGCGGCTCCGAGCTGACCTTCGGCTCCGTCACCGGCACCGCCGTGGCCGTCCCCGAGTTCCTGTACGCGATCGGCCTGGTGTCCGCCTTCGCCATCGGCCTCGGCTGGTTCCCGCCCGCGGGCAAGGCCGGTCCGATCACGTACGTGCTGCCCGTCCTCGCCCTCGCGGCCGGCCCCGTCGCCATGATCGCCCGCATCGCCCGCGTGGAGACCCTGCGCGAGCTGGGCAAGGACTACGTGCGCCTGGCGAGGGCCAAACGCCTGCCCGCGCGCCGGCTGCACCTGCGGCACGTGCTGCCCAACACCCTCACCGCCACCCTGACGGTGAGCGGGCTGCTGCTGACCTCGCTCATCGCCGGCAGCGTGCTCGTCGAGTACGTCTTCGCCTGGCCGGGCCTCGGGCTGAAGATCGTCGAGTCGATCACGCAGAAGGACTTCCCGGTCGCCCAGGGCGTGATTCTCGTCTACGGCGCGATCGTGCTGGTCGTGAACCTGGCCGTCGACCTCCTGCTCGGCGCCCTCGACCCCACCTCTGAGATCAGGGAGCAGTCCTGATGTCCCTCCGCTGGAGCGGCCCCGCCGTGGCCGGTGCCGTGATCGTCGCGCTCATGGCGGCGCTCGCCGTCGCCGGGCCGATCGTCTGGGGCGAGGCGGCCGAGCGCATCGACGCCGGCGCCATCCTCCAGGGCGCCTCCGCCGAGCACCCGCTCGGCACCGACAACCTGGGCCGCGACCTGCTGGCCAGGGTGCTGGTGGCGGGCCGGTTCTCGCTGGCGCTCGCGCTGGCCGCCACGCTCATCGGCGCCGCCGCCGGCATCGTGCTCGGCGCACTTCCGTCGGTGCTGCCCAAGCGGGGCGCCCGGCTCGCCACCGGCACGGTCAACGCGCTGGTGGCCTTCCCCGGGCTGCTGCTGGCCATGTTCACCGCGGTCGTCACCGGACTCGGCGCGCGCGGCGCGGTGCTCGGCATCGGCGCGGCCATCGCGCCCGGCTTCGCCCGGCTCACCCAGACGCTGGCCGCCTCGGTCGCCGGCGCCGACTACGTCTCGGCCGCCCGCATGCTCGGCGTGCCCCGCCGGCGCATCCTGTCCCGGCACGTGCTGCCCAACATCGCCGAACCGCTCATCCTCAACCTCACCCAGGCGCTCGGCGGCGCCCTGCTCGGCCTGGCCGGCATGTCGTTCCTGGGGCTCGGCGTGCAGCCGCCGTCGTTCGACTGGGGCCGGCTGCTGTTCGACGGGTTCTCCCGCATCTACGTGACGCCCGAGGTGGCGCTCGGACCCGCAGCCGCCGTCGCGCTCGCCGGCATCGGCTTCAACCTGCTGGGCGACGCCCTGGCCAGAGCCGCCGCGCGCACGACCGTACGCAAGGTGGACGAGCCGCCGGCGCCGCCACCCGAGCCCGGCGAGCCGGACCCCGGCGCCGTGCTGGACGTGAGGGACCTGACCGTCACGTTCCCCGGCGGCTCCACCCCCGTACGGGGCCTGTCGCTGGCCGTCGCGCCCGGCGAGGTCGTCGGGCTCGTGGGCGAGTCCGGCAGCGGCAAGAGCCTGACCGCGGCCGCCATCGGCGGGCTCGTCCCCTACCCGGGGAAGGTCACGTACGGGCGGCTGCACCTGGGCGGCAGGGACGTCGCCGAGCTGTCGGACAAGGAGCTCGGCACCGCGCTCGCCATGGTCTTCCAGGACCCGCTCGCAGCGCTCAACCCCGCGCTCAAGATCGGTGGCCAGCTCGCCGAGGTCGCCGTCGTGCACGAGGGCGCCACCCGGGCCGAGGCCCGCCGCCGCGCCGTCGACCGGCTCGGCCAGGTGCACCTGCCCGAGCCCGAGCGGCGGGCCGCCCAGCACCCCCACGAGCTGTCCGGCGGCATGCGGCAGCGCGCCGTTATCGCCATGGGTTTGATGGGCACACCCCGCCTGATCGTCGCCGACGAGCCCACGACCGCGCTCGACGTGACCGTGCAGCGGCAGATCCTGCGCCTGCTGCGCGAGGTCGTGGCCGAGACGGGCGCGGCCACGCTGTTCATCTCGCACGACATCGCCGTCGTCGGCGAGCTGTGCGACCGCGTCGTCGTCATGTACGCCGGCCGCGTCGTCGAGGAACTGCCCGCCGACCGGCTCGCCGACGGCGCCGCACACCCCTACAGCAGGGCGCTGATCGCCTCCCTGCCCGACCTGGACACCGACAGGACCAGGCCGCTGGCCGGCATCCCCGGCACCCAGCCCGCGCCCGACCAGGTCGGGCCCGGCTGCGCCTTCGCCCCCCGCTGCTCCCTGGCCACCGAGCGGTGCGTCACGCAGCGCCCGGAACTCGTCGCGCACGGCCCCCTGCAGCGGGTCGCCTGCTGGGAGGTGTCATGATCATCCAGAACCTGACCGTGCGGTTCGGCGACTTCACCGCCGTCGACGACGTCACGCTGGAGATCCCCGACGGCCGCGTCGTCGGGCTCGTCGGCGAGTCGGGGTCCGGCAAGTCGTCGCTGGCCAGGGCCGTGTGCGGGCTAGTCCCGTACACGGGGAGCATCGAGGGCGTCCGCCGGGTCCAGATGGTGTTCCAGGACCCGTACGCGTCGCTCAACCCCCGCATGACGGTCGGCGACACGGTCGCGGAGGGCATCAGGGGCCGCGACCGCGACAGCGAGGTGAAGCGGCTGCTCGATCTCGTGCGGCTCCCCGCGGAGGTCGCCGGCCGCTACCCGCGCGAGCTGTCCGGCGGCCAGCGGCAGCGCGTCGCCATCGCCCGCGCCCTCGGCGGCGACCCCGGCCTGCTCGTCGCCGACGAGATCACCAGCGCGCTCGACGTGTCGGTGCAGGGCGCCGTGCTCAACCTCGTCCGCGGGCTCCGCGACGAGCTGGGCCTGCCGATGTTGTTCATCTCGCACAACCTGGCCGTGGTCAGGTACGTCGCCGACGTGGTCGCCGTCATGCATCAGGGCCGGCTGGTCGAGGCGGGCCCCGCCGAGCAGATCGTCGGCGAGCCCGCGCACGACTACACGCGCGCCCTGCTGGCCGCGGTGCCCCGGCTCAGAGGGTGATCCACTCCGTGGCCGTGGTGACCTCGTCGAGCACGGCCGGGATCGGCTCCACGCCGAGGCCCGGCCCGGACGGCACGTCGAGATGCCCGTCCGCCAGCTCGAAGGGTTCGGTGATGTCGGTCGCGTAGTAGCGGCGCGACCCCGAGGTGTCGCCCGGAAGGGTGAACCCGGGCAGCGCCGCCAGCGCCACGTTCGCCGCCCGGCCCAGCCCGGTCTCCAGCATGCCGCCGCACCACACCGCGACCCCGTGGGCCCGGCACAGGTCGTGGATGCGCCGCGCCTCCAGGTAGCCGCCGATCCGGCCCGGCTTGACGTTGATGATCGAGCAGGAGCCAAGCGCGATCGCCGCCGCGGCGTGCTCGGCCGACTCGATCGACTCGTCCAGGCAGACCGGCGTCGTCAGCTGCGGGGCCAGCTTGGCGTGCTGCACGAGGTCGTCGTTGGCCAGCGGCTGCTCGATCAGCAGCAGGCCGAACGCGTCGAGCCGGGCCAGGTGCCGGGCGTCGGTCAGCGAGTAGGCGGCGTTCGCGTCGACCTGGAGCAGCACGTCGTCGCCGAACCGTTCGCGCACGGCCCTGACCGGCTCGACGTCCCAGCCGGGCTGGATCTTCAGCTTGATGCGGACATATCCCTCGTCCAGGTAGCCCGCCACCGCGTCGAGGAGCTGCGGGACCGAGTCCATGATGCCGACCGACACCCCGCACGGCACCCGGCCGCGCGACGCGCCGAGGAACCGGCCGAACGACTCGCCCGCCGCCCTCAGCTGCGCGTCCAGCACCGCCGTCTCCACCGCGGCCTTGGCCATGCGGTGGCCCTTGACGGGCTCCAGCGCGCGGGCCACGCCCTGCGCGTCGACGTTCGGCGGCAACGCGGGCAGCAGGAAACGGCGGATCACCTCGGCGGCGCCGTCGACGTACTCGGAGGAATAGAGCGGCTCGGACATCGCCACGCACTCGCCCCAGCCCTCGGCGTCCGGCGTCACGACCCTGACGAGCAGGACGTCACGGGACGTCTCCGTGCCGAACGAGGTGCGGAACGGCGCCACCAGCGGCATCGCGATCCGGCGTAGCTCAACTCCAGTGATCTTCACACTTGCTCCACCACGTAGTAGGACTTACCGCAGAACCCCGTGACCGCGCGGCCCTCCGCCATCAGGCCACCCAGCACCTCGCGCACGGCGAGCCGCCACGCCTTGGCCGTTCCCGGGTCGCTGCCGCGCAACCCCTCGATGTCGGCGGGGACGGCGACCAGCACCGTGCCCGCCCCCACCGGCCCCGCCACCGGCCTGCCGCCCTCGTCGGCCAGCGCGACCACCGCGCCGTCCGGCGCCGGGCTCTCACCGGGCTCGCGCCGGATCAGCGCCTCCACGTGCGGCGCGGTCAGCGGCCACACCGCGAGCAGCCGGTCCGACTCGTCCCCCTGGTTGATGGCGTCGTCCATGACGCCGTAGAAGCGCGGCAGGTACTCCTGGGGCCGCGCCCCCAGCTTCGCCAGGTTGAAGTGGGCGTTGCGGCGCACCAGGGGATCGTAGGTCCAGGTGATGCGCTCGATCCCGCGTCCCAGGGCCCAGCGGCGCTGGTGCAGCTTGAGCTCTAACCCGGCGCCGCGCCGCGTCGTGCCGGTGACGTGCGAGTGCAACGCGCCGCCCGCCGCGAGGAACCCGACCGAGCCGCCCACCAACCGGCCGCCCTCGAAGGCGCCGGCGACATAGCCGCCCGAGTGCGACAGCGCCCGCATCAGCTCCATCGTGATGGGCGGGTCGCCGGGCCCGAAGTGCCAGATGTCCTCGAACAAGTCGTTGACCTGCTCGAACTCCGCCATCTCGTGGAGCTCCCTGACCTCGATCAACCTGCCGCTCCTCCTCGTGGACGCGTTCACTGGCGACGGTATGCCATGGTGCGCCCGCCGGGATTCGTGCCCGGCCACCAAGAGAAGAGCGGTCCTTCGTCGAGCTGTCCTAGCGCCGGACCCCGCCGGGCCGAGACATGCCCGGGACTTTACCGATCACCGCCTGCCGCCATCGTCGCCCTATGTGATAGTAATGTCGCACTGCGTAGTCGACAGGATCCGGGAGATCTTCATGGTGGCGTACACACTCTCCATCCTGGCGGCGGTGGGCGCCGTGGCGCTCACCGCGCTGGTGTTCAGGCGGGTCCGGGCGGCAGGGGAGGACCGCGACCCCAGCGGTCCCTCCGCCGCCCACGCGGGGGCCATGCTGTCGGCCATGTTCCTGCTGGTGTTCGCCATCGCGGTCATCGTGCCGTGGACCACGGCCGACGCCGCCAGGCTCAACACCCACGCCGAGAGCCGGGCCGCCGTCGACGCCTACTGGGCCGCCGGCGAGCTGCCGGGCACGGCGCCCCAGGAGGTGCGCAGGGCGCTGCACGACTACGTCACGTTCGTGGTCAGGGACGAGTGGCCGCTCATGGCCGAGGGCGCGATGGACCCGGTCGGCGGAGCCAGGATGGACCAGCTGCGCGGCGCCGTCCACGCCGTCGAGGTGGAGGGCGACCAGGAGACCGACGCCAAGGCGGCCGTGCTCGACCACATCAGGAGCATCGCCGCCGCGCGCGCCCAGCGCACCGCCGACGCCGCGGCGACCCCGCCCGAGGGGCTGCTGATCCTGACGATCCTCACCGGGGCGCTCGTCGTCGTCTTCCCGTTCCTGGCCGGGGCCAGGCCGCGCGGCCTGGCCATCCTGCCGCTGGTGGCGACCGCGGCGCTGCTCGGCTTCGGCACCTACCTCACATGGGACATCGCGCGCGCCTTCGCCGGGCCGCTGGCCGTCGGGCCCGAGGCGTTCACCGGGGCGCTGCAGGAGTTCACGCGGATCGCCGGAGGGCTGTGATCGTGGCCGTCAGGCGTGCTGCGCTGCTGCTCGCCGCCGCCGTGCTCGTGGGCGGCGTCACCGGCGCCGACGTGAGCGGCGCGGAGGCCGGCCGGGCGCCGTGGCCGGGCCCCGCGCCGCGGGTGACCGTACGAGCCCCCGCGCCCCCGAAGGGTGTCACCGCCAGGCCGGGACGGGTGACCGTGCCCAGGGTGTCGGCGCGGCGCCGGCCCGTGCCGAAGGTGTCGATCTCCGTGCCGCCCCGGCAGCGGCGGGCCTCACCCCAGGTGGCGCTGCCCCAGGTGACGGTCTACCGCGACGGGTTGTGCACGGGAGGGGTGCGGG
>NZ_JAAAHR010000014.1:0-94280 GCF_009908215.1 Nonomuraea sp. K271
AGCCCCAGCTCCAGCGGCAACTTCCCGGCCGCGCAGCCCACCCCCATCCATGGGGCACCGACGAGCGACCCGTTTCCCGCCTACAACGGCGTGCCCGACCCGCTCGACACCACCTGGACCAACCCGCCCTCGTCGGGCACCTCGACCGGCACCTCGACCGGCACCTCGACCGGCACTCCGTCAGGCTCTTCGTCCGGTTCGTGGCCGGCGTCCACGCCCGATGTCCTCGACGCCTCCTCCCCGGCGACCTCGTTCGGAGCGGTGGGGTCGTGGCCGGCCTTCGACCAGCCCGCCGAGCGCTCCTCCTATCCCAGCTCCTACGAAGTGAGCGCGGGCTGGGCGGTGGCCGACGACTCCGACCCCCTCACCAGTTCTTCCCCCGCCACCGGCACCCCGACCGCGCCCGGCAGGACGGTCCCGGCCTACGACGACGTGCTGGCGGCCCCGACGCCGACGCCCGCCCCGGCGCCGCAGCCGTCCTCGTTCGCCTACGAGACGGGCGACATCACCACGGCGCCGGCCGGCGGAGCGTGGCCCGAGCCGCCGGTGGGCGGCGTCGCCGCCTCCGACACCACGTGGCAGGCGTTCGGCGGCGACGCGCACGGGCGGCCCCAGGCGGCCTCGGGCAACGGCCGCGGCAGCCACCGCAGGAAGAGCCCGGAGCAGGACTACCCGCACGACTACTACCGGTGACCGAAGGCCCTCATTAATGGGTAAAACCCGTGTGAGGCACACCTAAAGCGGGGTCGACGGAGCAATAGGATTTGCGCCATGACCCGCGACACGCCCCGTATCCGGCTGAGCACGCTCCGGCACGATGTGCCGGCGTCGCTCGTGGTCTTTCTCGTCGCGGTGCCCCTCTCGCTGGGCATCGCGATGGCCTCAGGGGCTCCCCTGATCTCCGGGCTGATCGCCGCCGTGGTGGGCGGCATCGTCGGAGGCACGCTGGGCGGCTCGTCCGTCCAGGTGAGCGGGCCCGCCGCCGGCCTGTCCCTGGTGGTCGTCGACCTGGTGCACACGTACGGGTGGCGGGCCACCTGCATGATCACCCTGCTGGCGGGGGCCGTACAGCTCGTGCTCGGTATCTTCAAGGCGGCCAGGGCCGCGCTGGCGGTGTCACCGGCCGTCATCCACGGCATGCTGGCGGCGGTCGGAGTGATCATCGCGCTGGCCCAGCTCCACGTGGTGCTGGGCGGCACGTCACAGAGCTCGGCCATCGCCAACCTCATCGAGCTGCCCGGCCAGATCGCCGACCTGCACGGGCACAAGGTGGCGGTCGGCCTGCTCACCATCATGGTGCTGGCGTTGTGGACACGCCTGCCGGGCCCGGTCAAGTCCGTCCCAGCGCCGCTGGCCGCGCTGCTCGCGGCGGCATGCACCGCCTGGGCCTTCGGCTGGGACGTCACCCGCGTGGACCTGTCCGAGAGCGTCGGCGAGTGGGCGTTCCCCGTGCTGCCGCAGGGCGACTGGCACCTGGTCGTGGCGGCCGTCCTGCTGGTGGCGCTGCTGGCCGGCTGCGAGTCGCTGCTGTGCTCCGTGGCGGCCGACAAGATGCACGGCGGCAAGCGCGCCGACCTCGACCAGGAGCTGACCGGCCAGGGCGTGGCCAACATGGTCACGGGCGCGCTGGGCGGCCTGCCGGTGGCCGGGGTGATCGTGCGCAGCACCACCAACGTGCGGGCGGGGGCGCGTACGCGCTGCTCGACGATCCTGCACGGGGTATGGGTGCTGATCTTCGCGCTCGGGTTCGGCTGGTCGATCAAGCTGATCCCGCTGGAGGCGCTGGCGGCGCTGCTGGTGTTCATCGGCGTGCAGATGGTGAACCTCGGTCACATCAAGAAGGTGCACGGCCACGGCGAGGTGCCGGTCTACCTCGTGACCATGGCCGCGGTGATCCTGCTCGGCCTGGCCGAAGGAGTCCTGGCGGGGCTCGCGCTGGCCGCGCTGCTCGCTCTGCGCCGGCTGACGTGGGTAACGGTGCTCAAGCGCGAGGACAGCGCGGGCCGGCTGCACGTGACCATCTCGGGCTCGCTGACCTTCCTCGGCGTGCCCAGGCTGACGCACGAGCTGCGGGCCATCCCCGCGGGCACGGACGTCGGACTCGACCTGAACATCGACTTCATGGACAACGGAGCCTTCGAGGCCATTCACTCCTGGCGGCTCGACCACGAGCGTATGGGCGGCTCGGTCCACATCGACGAGCTGCACGACGAGTGGTACGCGCTGGCGGCCAGCGGCGCGCGGATGTTCCCCGCCAAGTCGCCGCCGAAGGCGCCCGACCGCTGGTGGCTGCCGTGGGCGCACCGGAGCCGGCCCAGTCTGCCCTCCATCCCGCCCGGCGACTCCTCCGAACCGGTGGAGTGCAGGCTCACGGAGGGCGCACGCGAATACCACCAGCGTACGGCGCCGCTGGTGCGGCCCATCTTCACCGAGCTGGCCCGCAAGCAGCAGCCGTCGCACCTGTTCATCACGTGCGCCGACTCGAGGATCGTGCCCTCACTGATCACGGCGAGCGGCCCCGGCGACCTGTTCACCGTGCGCAACATCGGCAACCTGGTGCCGCGCAGGGGCTCCGAGCCACACGACGACTCGATGGTGGCGGCGATCGAGTACGCCACGCAGGTGCTGGGGGTGCACACCATCACGGTGTGCGGGCACTCGGGCTGCGGGGCGATGGCGGGGCTGCTGAGCGGCGGCGTACAGGCGGGCAGCCTGCCCGGGCTGCGCAGGTGGCTGCGGCACGGCAACCACAGCCTGGCCACGTTCATCGAAAGGGAGGGAGACCGGCTGCACGGCGGGGCACTGGACGTGTTGTGCCGGGTCAACGTGCAGCAGCAGCTGGAGAACCTGCGCACGTACCGGAAGGTCGACGAGCAGGTGCGGGCCGGGAAGCTGGAGCTCGTGGGGCTCTTCTTCGACATCGGCTCGGCACGGGTGCACATGGTGCCGCCGCTGCGGCCCACGTCGCAGGCTTCAATGCGTAATGCTGCACAGACCGGCGCGGTGAGCCGGGGTTAGGGTCGCGGCGCCCGCGAGGCTCTCCAGGGGCCCACGGCGCGCTTCGCGGCGCCGGTCTGGACTCCCAGGGGCCGGAGGGACGGAGGCCGGTGTCTCCGCCCCTCACGCGTGTCCGGGCTTCATCGCACGGGGAAGTCGCTGCGGGTTGAGGGCGCGCGGATCCGGCGCAGGCTCAGGGGTCCGCGGGTCCGGCCGTGAGCCGGTGAATGCCGAGCAGGGCGTAGCCGAGCACGACGAAGGCGGCCAGCGCGGCGGGCGACGCCGATGCGACGGCCGGCCAGCCCAGTCGTTCGACGTTCAGGAACGGGCGGACGTAGCGGCGCGGCAGATCGGGGCCGGCGAGAAACACGAAGGCGCCGTACAGGACGCGTCGCGCAACAACCAGGACGGCAGCGCGGGGAACGGGCGGCCGGCACATGGTGATCACCCTAGCCGGGGGTTGAAACCCTCAACAACGTGATGACGTTGTCTGACGCTCGCAGGTCGCCGAGGTGATCGATCACTCCGCTGCTATGGGGGTTTTGCGCCGGTTGGCATTGAAGCGCGCTTTTTTCTGGCGATTGCCGCACGTGTTCATGTCACACCATTTGCGGGTGCGACTCTGGCTGGTGTCGAAGAAGGCGGCTCGGCACGTGGGTGATGCGCACAAAGCCAGTTTCCCGTCTCGTTCGCCCGCGATGATGCTGATCGCATCGGCGGCGATCACGCTGAGGGCATCTTCCACGCAGGAAGCCGGGCTGAGCCGCCATCGCCGCTTGCCCTCGGGCGTCAGGATGGCGGCGGCCCGGCCCTGAGAGCTGCGGTCATTGATGACGTCGACGGCGGACGCAGGGAGAGGGTCCTGGATCGCGGCCGCTGTCGCGGCGGCGTGGATCGACTCCCTCAGTTCCCGGGCGAGGTCGAGCTGGGCGGTGGTGCAGGAGTCCACGGCCAGGCCGTTCACCGCCAGCCAGTCGATGAGCCGGTGCGGCGCGGGAATGCGCTCCACAGCGTTGCCATGACGCTCCGACAGAGTCCCCGTGAAGCTGGTCGCCAGCACATTACCCAGGCGGAACTCAGGAAACCCAGCGCGCATGGAACCACCTTAGCAGGTTGCACGCCAGCTTGAGCGCATGTTAGAACCGTCTTAGCTGGTTCGCATTCGCTGCCGGTTCCGCGATGGCCAGGAGGTCTCATGCCCCGCCCGACCAGTGACGTGCAAGCATTCCAAGCCCACGCAACCGACGCCGACCTCGACGATCTGCGTGCGCGACTGGCCGCGGCGCGGCTACCGGAGGCCGAGACGGTCCATGGCGCCGCGCCCGGCCCCCGCCGATGGGACCAGGGCGTTCCACTCGCCGACCTCGTCGATGTCGTGAACTACTGGCGCATCGAGTACGACTGGCGGTCGTTCGAAGAGCGCCTGGACCGTACCGGCCAGTTCCGCACGACCATCGACGGTCTGGGCATCCACTTCCTGCACCGCCGATCCCCGCGCGCGGACGCCGCTCCTCTGCTCATGACGCACGGCTGGCCGGGCAGCATCGCCGAGTTCATCGATGTAGTGGACGAGTTGGCAGACCCGAAAGACGCAGACGCGCCGGCGTTCCACGTCGTGGCTCCATCGCTGCCGGGCTTCGGTTACAGCGACAAGCCGGCCACCACCGGGTGGGGGACCGAAAAGATCGCGGCCGCATGGGTGGAACTGATGGGAAGGCTCGGCTACAGCGAGTTCGTAGCCCAGGGCGGCGACTGGGGAGGGAATATCACCACGGTTCTCGGGGGCAGGTTCCCGGGGCACGTTCTCGGCATCCACACGACGTTCGCGGAGGCGCCGCCCGGGTTGACAACGGACGGGCTGACGGCGGTCGAGCGCAGGTGGACCGAGGAGACCCGCGATTTCTGGCGCCACCGCGCGGCGTTCGCGAAGCAGCAGGCGACCCGGCCGCAGACCATCGGCTACTCGCTCGTCGACTCTCCGGTCGGGCTCCTCGCCTGGATCCTCGACAAGTTCGCCGAGTGGTCAGACACCGAAGACAACCCGTTCGAGACGATGTCCAGAGACCGTGTTCTCGACAACGTCACCCTGTATTGGCTGACGCGGACCGGCGCATCGTCGGCGCGCATCTACTACGAGAGCCACAACTCGCTCGACCCTGAACTCCGGGTCGACGTCCCGTCAGCGATCACCATGTATCCGCGCGACATCGAGAAGAGTCCGCGTCCCTGGGCGCAGGAGCGGTACCGGCAGATCGTCCGATGGAGGTCGCCCGAAGCCGGAGGGCATTTCCCGTCGCTGGAGGTTCCCCGGTATTTCGTCAGGGACCTGCAAGAGGGCCTCGCGGCGGTGCTGGCCGCTCATCAGTGAACGTGGCTCGGCGATCGGGCGCTGAGAGTGACGAGCCGGCCTGTAGGCCGGGTTCTGTCCTTCGTACGAAGGGGCGGCCATCCATCTAGGACCGCCGTTGCCGGCGGCCTCAAGCGGTCTACCCGCGCGGCTCGGGCGGGCAGCCCTCGAACGTCGCGCGCGGACGCTCCGGAGAGCGCCCTTCTTGACCTTGCTCCGGGTGGGGTTTACCGAGCCGCCCACGTCGCCGTGGGCGCTGGTGGTCTCTTACACCACCCTTTCACCCTTACCTCCCGTTCGACGGGGAGGCGGTCTGCTTTCTGTGGCACTTTCCCGCGGGTCACCCCGGGTCGGCGTTACCGACCACCCTGCCCTGTGGAGCCCGGACCTTCCTCGGCGGGCCTGCTGGCCCGACGCGGCCGCCCGGCCGGCTCGTCCGAACGAGGTTATCAAAGTTCCGGCGTTCCCAGCCCTGGCGGCAAGATCGATCCGGTGGAATGAGGCTGGTCGCCGTCCGAGCGGCGGTGACGCGCCGTGCCGGGTGTTCTGGCGACATCCGGCACGGCGCCCGCTCAGCGCAGGTGTGATATGTCGTTGAACGACTTCACCACGGCCGGCCCGTCCGCGTAGTAGTCGATGAGCGACAGGCAGGCCACGTCGAGATGCATCCGGTAGAGGGCTTCCAGCGGAGCCATGAGGGCGACTCGCAGGAGCATCTTGATGGGGGTCACGTGCGAGACCGCCAGCACGGTCTTGCCTTCGTACCGTTCGATCAGGCGTTCGCCGGCCGCCTGCACGCGGCGGGCGGCGGTGGCGAAGCTCTCGCCGCCGGGCGGGGCGACCTCGGGGTCGGCGAGCCAGGCGGCCAGTTCGGCCGGCCATCGGCGCTGCACCTCGGTGAACGTGTGCCCCTCCCACTCGCCGAAGTCGGCTTCCCTGAGGTCTTCCTCCACCTCGACCGCGCGGCCGGTGCGCTGGGCGACCACCTCGGCGGTCTGCCTGGCGCGCTTGAGCGGTGAGGTGATGATCACGTCCAGCCGGTACGGATCGCGCGACAGCCGATCGGCCGCCGCCGACGCCTGGGCCAGGCCGTGGGGGGTGAGCTCGGCGTCGCCGCGGCCCGAGAACCTGCGCTCCAGGGACAACTCGGTCTCGCCGTGCCTGAGGAGGAGCAGCGAGGTCGCCACCTTGGTGGGCGCGACCCAGCCGGCGTTCTTGCCGAGCCGCTGGGCGGTGGCGATGGAGGCGGTTGGGGCTGACATTTCGGAAATGTCACCTCCGTCCAGGAGGTCCGTCTGCCCCGCCACCGACGGCGCCGCGCCCCGGCCCCTCGTGTCCGCCGCCCGCGTCCCGGCGGCCGCCCTTCCGGCAACCGGCGGCGTGCCGCCCGCCTCGCGGGTCCCCGCGGACGACTCGCCCGTGCGCGGTGCGCCGCCGTCGTCCCACGTCCCAGGAGGCGGTACGTCTGTGTCCGGGGCGGAGGTGCCACCCGCCTTCCAGGTCAGGCCTTGGGCGGCGGCGTCCATGGCCTCGTTGGCCAGGCGGTCGGCGTGCTTGTTGCGTTCGCGGGGGATCCAGGTCCACTCCGTCACCCGCAGCCGCCGCGCCAGCGACCCCGCCTCCAGGGCCAGCGGGCGCAGCCCCTCGTTCTTGATCTTCCAGCGGCCGGCCATCTGCTCGACGACCAGCTTCGAGTCCATGCGTACGGCCACCGAGGCCCCGTCGCCGGCCAGGTCGAGCACCGCCGTGAGCCCCGCGATCAACCCGCGGTATTCGGCGACGTTGTTGGTGGTGACGCCGATCGCCTCGGCCGCCTCCGCAAGCACCTGGCCGTCGGAGGCGTCCTTGACGACCGCGCCGTAGCCCGCGGGCCCGGGGTTGCCGCGCGAGCCGCCGTCGGCCTCGACGATGTAGGACGTCACAGGCCCGACTCTGGTGTGCGGACGAGGATGCGGCGGCACTCGTCGCAGCGGAGCACCTCGTCGTGCGGAGCGGCCTTGATGTTGTTCATCTCGGCGATGGACAGGGCCACCTTGCATCCCTGGCACCGGCCGCCGCGCAGCATGGCGGCGCCCACGCCGTACTGTGTTCTCAGCTTCTCGTAGAGGGCCAGCAGGTCGGCGGGGAGCTCGCCGGCGAGGGCGGCGCGGCGGGCCTTGGCCTCGGCCGTCTCCTTGTCGATCTCGGTGAACGCGGCGTCGCGGCGGCCCTCGGCGGCGGAGAGCTCGGCGGCGACCTGGTCGCGCTGCCGCACCAGGTCGGTGACCTTGGTGTCGGCGGCCTCCTTGCGCTCCATGATCTCCAGCACGATCTCCTCCAGGTCGCCCTGGCGTTTCTGCAGTGAGGCGATCTCGGACTGGAGGCCGGCCAGGTCGCGCGGGGAGGAGACGGCGCCGGAGTCGAGGCGCTTCTGGTCGCGTTCGGCCCGCGTGCGCACGGCGTCGACGTCGGACTCGGCCTTGGTCTGCTCGCGGGTCAGGTCGCTCGCGTCGGTCTCGGCCTCGATCACCTGGGTCGCGAGCCGGGCGTACGACTTGGAACGCTCGTCGATCTCCGCGAGCTCGGGCAGGGTGCGGCGGCGGTGTGCCAGCCGGTCGATCACGGAGTCGAGCTCAGCCAGGTCGAGCAGTCGCTTCTGGGCCTCAGGGGCTGCTTTCATGATCAATATCCTCTTGTCCAAGCATCGGTGACCGTGGCGGAGACACGCGTTTCAACGGTAACGCCACTCGCGTACAGGATGGACGCCGCACTGTCGAGCCAGGGCCACTCGGTGGCCCAGTGCGCGGCGTCGATGAGCGCGGGGCCGCCCGCCTCCATGAACTCGCTCGCCGGATGGTGGCGCAGATCGGCGGTCAGGAACACGTCCACGCCCGCGGCCCTGGCCGCGCCCAGGAGCGAGTCGCCCGCTCCCCCGCTGACCGCCACGCGCGTGACGCGGCGCGACGGGTCGCCGGCCACCCGGATCCCCCACGACGTGCGCGGCAGCCCCTTGGCCGCCCGCGCCGCGAACTCCTCCAGCGTCGTCTCTTCCGCCGTCTCGCCGATGCGGCCCAGCCCGCGCCACGGGTCGTCGGGGAACGGCTGGAGCGGCACCAGGTCGCCGGTGAGCCCCACGGCCCTGGCCAGCGCGTCGGACACGCCGGGGTTGGCGACGTCGGCGTTGGTGTGGGCGGTGTAGAGGGCGACGTCGTTCTTGATGAGGGTGTGGATCAGGCGGCCCTTCGGCGTGGTGGTGGCCACGCTGGTGGTGCCGCGCAGGTAGAGCGGGTGGTGGGTGACGATCAGGTCGGCCTGCCACTCCAGGGCCTCCTCGGCCACGGCGGCGACGGGATCGACGGCGAGCAGCACCCGCCGCACAGGCTGGGCCGGATCGCCGCTGACCAGCCCCACCGCATCCCACGATTCGGCTCGGGCGGGCGGGTAGGCCGCCTCGAGCACCTCGATCACGTTCGTCAACGTCACAGCAGCCACCTGGGCAGACTACCGGTGACCCGCAGGGTGGCGGCGCACGTGCCAGGCGCGCGTGACAAGGGCCTGTTGCGCGGACGCGGGCCCGGCGTAATGTAAGTGGATCCTGACCTGCGGAGGACGGCATGGCACCCAGCGTCGCGATCATAGGAGCGGGCTTCGGCGGACTGTGCATGGCGATCCAGCTCGAACAGGCCGGCATCCGGTCCTACACGGTCTTCGAGAGGGCCGGCGCTCTGGGCGGCACCTGGCGGGACAACAGCTATCCGGGGGCGGGCTGCGACATCCCTTCGCACCTGTACTCGTACTCGTTCGAGAATTACGCGAGCTGGACCCGCCGCTACCCCGAACAACCCGAAATCCTCGCCTATTTAGAACGTTGCGCCGATAAATACGGCGTCAGGCGAAAAATCCGCCTCAACACCGAGGTCCGCCGAGCCGCCTTCGACGGCGCACGCTGGCAGGTCACCACCGCCCCTGCGGAGGGCGGCGAGGCGCACACCGAGGCGTTCGACGTGGTCGTCATGAGCGTGGGCCAGCTCAACCGCCCCCGCCTCCCCGACCTTCCCGGCATGACGGACTTCGAGGGCGTCTCCTTCCACTCCGCCCGCTGGAACCACGACCACGATCTCACCGGCAGGCGGGTCGCCGTCATCGGGAACGGCTCGTCGGCCGCCCAGCTCATCCCGCGCGTCGCCGAGCAGGCCGAGCACCTCGACGTCTTCCAGCGCACGCCCAACTGGGTGATCCCCAAGCCGGACGCCACGTTCGGCCGGCCGGTCCGGCTGGCCTTCCGCCTGGTGCCGGGCCTGCAGCGGGCCTACCGGGAGTGGATCTACCGCTACGCCGAGACCACCCTCTACCCGGCGCTCGCCCAGGGCTGGAGCGCCGACCTGCTCAGGAAGCGCGCGCTGCGGCACCTGCGCGACCAGGTGCCCGACCCCGCGCTGCGGGCCAGGCTGACGCCCGCCTATCCGCCCGGCTGCAAGCGGGTGATCATCGACAGCTCCTTTTATCCGGCGCTGAACAGGCCGAACGTCGACGTCGTGACCGACAGGATCGTCCGCGTCACGCCGAAGGGCGTCGAGACCACCGAGGGTTTACGCGAGGCCGACACCATCGTCTATGCCACCGGCTTCATGAGCACCGAGTTCCTCGCCCCGATGGAGATCGTCGGGCGCGGCGGACTCACACTCGAGGAGCAGTGGAAGGACGGCGCCGAAGCCTATCTAGGCATCTCCGTGCCCCAATTCCCGAACATGTTCCTCCTGTACGGCCCCAACACCAACCTCGGGCACAACTCCATCGTCTTCATGCTCGAATGCCAGGTCGACCACATCATGGCCTGCCTTCCGCACCTGTCGCTCAACGGCCCGATCGAGGTGCGGCCCGAGGCGATGGCCGCCTGGCGCCGGCGGCTCGACGCGGCGATGGAGCGCATGGTGTGGGGCGGCGGCTGCCAGAGCTGGTACAAAACCGCCGAAGGCCGCGTCACGAACAACTGGCCCGGCCCCACGGCCCTCTACCGCAGGCTGACGGCCCGGCCGCCGATCCCCGCCTACCGGTCCGCCGGAGCGTCCTGAGCCCGCGCTGTCACCACTCGCCCGCCGGTCGGACGAAGGCCCTTCCGCTCGGCCGGGCGTGCCCGTACCCGATCGACGGTGCTGCGCTCCACCATCTGATGGTGACGCACGAAGGATGAGCCCGCCGTTCGGGCACTGGCACATTGGAGCGGCCCAGCTCGCACGATAACGTCCGGAACATGACGTCTCCCCTGCACCAGCGTGCTGTCGTGGCCGACACTCACAACGATCTGCTCATGGCCGTCACGGCCCGTCCGCCCGGGCGGTGGGCGGCCTTCTTCCGCGAGCGGTGGCTGCCGCAACTGGTCGAGGGCGGCGTCAACCTGCAGATCCTGCCGGTGTTCATCGAGGACGACCACCGTCCTGAGGGCGCGCTGCGCCAGACGCTGCGGATGATCGAGTGCGCGCACGTGCTGGCCGAGGGCAACCCGGAGCATGTACGGCTCTGCCGTGACGCTGCCGAGATCGACCGGGCGCTCGACGACGGCAGGATCGCCCTCGTGCTCGCGTTGGAGAGCATGCCCGGCCTCGACGCCGACGTCGAGCTGATCTCGACCGTGCACCGCCTGGGCGTGCGGGTGGCCTCGATCGCACACTTCGGCCGCACGCCGCTGGCCGACGGCAGTGGTGAGGACGCCACCGGCAGCGGGCTGACCTCCCACGGCGTCGCCGCCTTGCGGGAGATGGAACGGCTCGGCATGGTCTTCGACGTCTCCCACCTGGGGGCCTCCGGCGTCGCGCACGTGCTGGAGCTGGCCACGAGACCCCTGCTGGCCACCCACTCCTCGGCCCGCGCCCTGCGCGACCACCACCGCAACCTCACCGACGACCAGCTCCGCGGCGTCGCCGCCACCGGCGGCGTGATCTGCGTCAACTTCTTCGCGCCCTTCCTGGCGGAACGTACCGAGGACATGACGCTCGACCGCCTGCTCGACCACATCGAGCACATCGCGGGGGTGGCCGGCGTCGACCACGTCGGTCTCGGCCCCGACTTCATCCACGAGGTGATGTCCGACCTGACGCGGCCGTGCTGCGAGGGCCTCGACTACCGCGGCGTCGACCCGAAGTCCGCGATCCCCGGCCTTGCGGGGCCGTCCGGGTTGCCCATGGTCACCGAGGGCCTGCTCGCCCGCGGCCTGCCGGAGAAGGACGTCATGAAGATCATCGGCGGCAACGTGCACCGTTTCCTCGGGGAGCTGCTGGCATGATCGAGGACCTCGAGGAACTCGTCCTGTGCGAGTCGTTCTCCAGCGACCTGGCCGCGGTCGCCCGCAGTGCGGAGGTCGTGGCCGCGATGGGGACGCGTCATCTCGGCGCCGAGCCGGAGTTCGTGGTGATCGACGGCGTCACGCACCTGCGCTGGACGTTCGGCACCCCCAAGGTGCTGCTGCTCGGCCACCACGACACCGTCTGGCCGATCGGCTCGCTCGCCACCCACCCCTGGTCGGTGGTGGACGGCGTGGCGCGCGGGCCGGGGGTGTTCGACATGAAGGCGGGGCTGGTGCAGACGTTCCACGCCCTCGCGGGGGTCGGCTCTCTCGACGGCATCACGCTGCTGGTCACCGGTGACGAGGAGGTCGGTTCGCTGACCTCGTCCCGGCTGATCGAGGACACCGCGCGCGGCCTGGCCGCCACCTTCGTCATGGAGGCCGCCGCGGACGGCGGGGCACTGAAGACAGCGCGCAAGGGCACCTCGCTCTACACCGTCCACGTCCACGGCAGGGCGGCACACGCCGGGCTGGAGCCCGAGAAGGGGGCGAACGCAGGCATCGAGCTGGCCCACCAGATTCTCGCCGTCGCCGGCCTGGGCGCGGGTGCGACCACGGTCACGCCGACGGTGTTGTCGGGCGGCACGTCGCTCAACACCGTCCCGGCCGAGGCATCCGTCGGGGTGGACGTGCGGGTGTCCGAGGTCGCCGAGCAGAAGCGGGTCGACGCCGCCGTCCGCGCGCTCCGGCCGGTCGTACCCGGCACCCGCCTGGAGATCCTCGGCGGTCCCAACCGGCCGCCGCTCGAAGGCACGATGTCGGCCTCGCTCTACGCGCTGGCCCAGAAGCTGGCGGCGGACCTCGGTGTGGGCCCGCTGATCTCGGCGTCGGTGGGCGGCGCCTCCGACGGCAACTTCACGGCGGGCGTGGGCTGTCCCACGCTCGACGGGCTCGGCGCGGTGGGCGGCGGGGCGCACGCCGACCACGAGCACGTCGTCGTCGCCGAGATGCCCCGGCGTGCCGCGCTGTTGCGTGCGCTCATCGAAGCGGTCCGCTGAGCCACACAGGCCCCGGTTCGCCGCCGAGCCGGGGCGTCGTGGCTGAATAGGGAGGTGACGGACACGGCGAGGCGACGGCGAGGACCGGCATGGAGATCAGGGAGCTGCGCGAGATCGCGGAGTTCGAGCAGGTATACGAGCTCTTCGACGGCATCTGGCACCCGGAGCCGCGCAACGTGCCCGCGACCGTGGAGCTGATGATCGGCTTCGCGCACACGGGCAACTACGTGGCCGGGGCGTTCGACGGGGACCGGCTGGTCGGCGCCTCCGTGGGGTTCCGGGGAGGCGGGCGGTCGCTGCACTCGCACGTGACCGGCGCCGCCGTGACCGGCCGGGGCATCGGGTACGCGCTCAAGACCCACCAGCGGGAATGGTGCAGGAAGAACGGCCTCGACACCGTCACCTGGACGTTCGATCCGCTCGTACGGCGAAATGCGCGTTTCAACCTGGTGAAGCTGGGCGCGCGGATCGAACAGTATTTGCCCGATTTTTATGGCGAAATGGCCGACGCCATCAACGAAGGGGACGCCTCCGACCGCGTACTGGCCGTCTGGTCCGTACGCGAGGCCGCCGGCGCCTCCCCCGCACCCGGCGTCGCAACCTGCCCCGTGCTGCTGGAGGCAGGCGAGGACGGCCGGCCCGTCGCCGGAAAGTCCGAGGCAGACGTCGTTCTGGTGGGCACTCCACCCGACGTCGAGCGGTTGCGGCGGGAGGACCCGTCGGCGGCGCGGGCCTGGCGGGAGGCCATGCGCGAGGTGCTCGGAGGGCTGCTGGAGGGCGACGGGCATGTCGTCACATTGACCAATCATGGAGAGTACGTGGTGACAAAGCATTAGCTATTCCACGGGGGTTTCGCCGCTCTGTAATGTGGCGGGTAAGTACGCCGAAAAGGAGATCCGCATGGCGGAGTTCACCCCCACCGTTCCTGCGCGAGTCCTACCCCCTGTCACCGTCCGCGACCTGCCCGAGCCCCCTCGATCGACCTGGCGATTCATCGGCCCGGGCCTGGTCGGCGCGGGAGTGGGGCTGGCGTCGGGCGAGTTCATCCTCTGGCCGTACATCGCTTCCCAGGTCGGGCTCGTCTTCATCTGGGGAGCGGCGATCGGGATCATCACGCAGTGGTTCCTGAACATGGAGATCGAGCGCTACACGCTGGCCACCGGCGAGACCGCGCTGACCGGGTTCAGCCGGATGTGGAAACACTGGGGCCTGGTCTTCGTGCTGATGACGCTCGCCTCCAACCTCTGGCCGGGCTGGGTGACCACGTCCGCGACCATGGTGACCTACCTGACCGGAGCGGGCGAGGACGCCGTGCGCTGGGTCGCCATCGGGTTGTTGCTCCTGATCGCCTTCGGGCTGACGCTGGCTCCGGTGATCTACATCGCGCTCGAACGGGTGATCTTCGCCAAGGTCGCCTTGGTAGCGATCCTGATCGCGGTCGCGATCGTCGTCGCGATCACCGCCGACAGCTGGGTGCAGCTGGGCAAGGGACTGACCGTCGGCGCGCAGTTCCCGGTGCCGCCGCTGGACTTCGCCGTCCTGATGGGCGCCATCGCCTACGCCGGCGCGGGCGGCGGCCAGAACCTGTGCCAGAGCAACTGGATCCGCGACAAGGGCTTCGGCATGGGCCTGTACGTGCCCCGCCTGGTCAGCCCGGTCACCGGGCAGGAGGAGGCGGCCCCGTCGACGGGCTTCCAGTTCGCGCCCACCAAGGAGAACCTCGCGCGGTGGCGGGCGTGGTGGCGCTTCGCCAACCTGGAGCAGGCGTGGACGTTCGGCCTGGTGACGTTCGTGACGATCGCGCTCATGTCGATGCTGGCCTACTCCACCGTGTTCGGCCGGCCCAACCTGGAGAACAGCATCGAGTTCCTGCGCGTCGAGGGTCAGGTGCTGCAGGAGACCGTGGGCACCTGGTTCGGCGTGCTGTTCTGGGTGATCGGGGCGCTGGCCCTGTTCGCGGCGGCCATGGGCATCGTCGACTACACCTCGCGGCTGGCGGCTGACACGATCAAGACCGTCTACCTGAGCAAGTCGTCCGCGTCCGAAAACAAGATCTATTTCGTCACCGTCTGGGCGATCGCGCTGATCGGCATCGGCATCCTGCTGCTGGGCTTCGACCAGCCGCTCCTCCTGCTGGTGTTCTCGGCCTGCTTCGCCGCCGTGATGATGTTCGTGTACTCGATCCTGCTGATCGTGCTCAACCGGCGGTCGCTGCCCGACGCCATCAAGGTGCGCTCCTACCGGCTGGGGGCGCTGATCTGGTCGGTCGCCTTCTTCGGGACGCTTACCGTGCTGGTCGTCATCCAGCAGGCGCAGACGCTGTTCGGCGGCTAGTGAGAGCTCTCGCGGAAGCGATCCTTCCGCGACAGCGGTCACACTGGTCACATGCTGGAAACCTCGGCTCGCCTGCTCAGGCTGCTGTCCCTGCTCCAGGCCCACAAAGAGTGGTCGGGCCCCGAGCTGTCCGCCCGGCTCGGGGTCTCGACCCGGACGATCCGCAACGACGTCGAGCGGCTGCGCACGCTCGGCTACCCGGTGCACGCCACGCCGGGGGTGGCGGGCGGCTACCGGCTGGGCGCCGGGGCCGCGCTGCCGCCCCTGCTGCTCGACGACGAGGAGGCCGTGGCGGTCGCGGTGGGACTCGGCAGGGCGGCAGGCGGCGGCGTGGAGGGCATCGAGGAGAGCTCGGTGCGTGCCCTGGCCAAGCTGGAGCAGGTGCTGCCGTCCCGGCTGCGCCGCCGGATCGGCGCCCTCAACGCCTACACCGTGCAGATTCCCGGCCCCGCGCAGGCGATGGTCTCCCCCGAGCGGCTCACCACGATCGCGAACGCCGCCCGCGACCACGAGCGGCTGCGCTTCGACTACACCGGGCACGACGGCTCCTCCAGCGTGCGCGACGTGGAGCCGCACCGCCTGGCGCACCGGCGGGGCCGCTGGTATCTCGTGGCCTACGACGTCGAGCGGGAGAACTGGCGTACGTTCCGGGTCGACCGGATGCGGCCGCGCACGCCCGGCGGGCCCCGGTTCACCCCGCGCGAGCCGCCGGAGGGCGGCGACGTGGCCGCGTACGTCGAGAAGGGCGTCGACACGGCCATGTGGCGTTTCCGCGCGACGGTGCTGCTGCACGCCCCCGCCGAGCAGATCCGGGCCATGCGGCTGGGGCTGGAGGTGGAGCCGGTCGACGACGCCAGGTGCAGGATCGAACTGCGGGGCGACGACCCGCAACGGATGGCGGTCTGGATCGGCTACCTCGGCGTGGACTTCGACGTGCTGGACCCGCCCGAGCTGGCCGAACACGTGCTGCGGCTGTCCGAACGCTACCGGCGGGCCGTCAGCGGGCGGTAAGGCCACGGTCAGCGGGTACGGCGAGGCTGCCGTCATGAAGAATCTGACGCAGGTCGCGGGCGGCCCCCGCGACTTCCAGCTCGTCCGCCACCTCACCCTCACGGGCAGCCAGTTCGAGATCGGCAGAGCACTGACCGAGGAGGCCCGCAGGCTCGGCTGGTCTCCCGTGCCGGCCGGGCCCGAGGTCAACCGGGCCCGCAGGATCTGGTTCGAGCGGCACTGGCCGCAGCACAACGCCCGCATGGACGGCGCGGCGGCGGCCCTCGGACTCGACCCCGACCAGGACGAGCTGGCCGTCGACGGCCTCGACGTCGTGCCCGCGGGCTCTGGCTGCTCGGCCCTGTGGGTGCCGCCCCAGGGGTCCGCCGACGGCCACGGCCGGGTCGGCCGCAACTACGACTTCTTCCGCACCACCGCCAGCGAGATCATGGGCTCGCCGCCGGGGCCCGGCGAGCTGCCCATGGCCTCTCGCCCGTACGTGATCACCACGATCCCCGACGAAGGGTTGTCCTCGACCCTCATCACCATGTCGGCCCTCGACGGCTGCATGGACGGCATCAACGCGGCCGGGCTCGCGGTCGTGCTGCTGATCGCCGACTTCGAGACCGCCGAGCCGCCCGAGCACGTCACGCCGCAGGTCGGGCTGAGCAGCCTGCACCTGCCCAGATTCCTGCTCGACACGTGCGAGAACGCCGACCAGGCCAAGCAGGCGCTGCTGCTGGCCAAGCAGTACGACCACGGCACGCCCCTGCACTACCTGGTGGCCGACGCGCACGGGCAGGCGTTCGTGTGGGAGCGCGGCAGGGACGGCAGCGAGCACATCGTCGAGTTCGGCGACGGGCCGCTCTGCGTCACCAACCACCTCCTGCACCGTAACCCGGACCCGATGAACCTGCCCACCGACACCGAGGCCAGCTTCGGCACGTACGGGCGGCTGCGCACGTTGTACGAGCGCAGCAAGGGCGCCACCCTGTCACCGAGGGACCTGCGCGACAGCCTGCGGGCCGTCCGGCAGGCCGAGGATCCCACCGTGCCGTTCCGCACCCTGTGGAGCACGGTCTTCGACACCGCGGACCGGACGATGTCGGCGACCTTCTACCTGGGCGACGGGCGTTACTCGGAGGAGCTGGTGTTCCCGGCCGCGGCGAGATAGGACTCGCGCACCTTCGATCGCGACAGTTTGCCCGTGGGGGTGCGCGGCAGCTCGGAGCGGTATTCGACCACCCGCGGATGCTTGAACCTGGCGATGCGAGGCCCGCAGTGCGCCAGCAGCTCGGCGGTGAGCGCGGGGCCCGGTGTGACCCCGTCGCCCGGCTGGACGAGGGCCACCACGGTGTGGCCCCACTCCTCGTCGGGCACCCCGATGACGGCCACGTCGGCCACCGCCGGATGGTCGAGCAGCGCGGCCTCGATCTCGGCGGGGTAGATGTTCACCCCGCCGGCGACGATCAGGTCGGTACGCCGGTCGCACAGGAACAGGTAGCCGTCGTCGTCCATGAACCCGATGTCACCGGGCGCGTACCAGTCGCCCAGCATGCTGGCGGCCGTCTTCGCCGGGTCCTTACGGTACTCGAACGAGCCCATGGCGGACTTGACGTGGACCAGGCCCGGCTCGCCCGGCGGCAGCTCCACGCCCTTGTCGTCGAAGATCTTGGCTTCGAACATGGGCGCGGGCCTGCCCACGGTTCCGGGCCTGGCCAGCCAGTCGTGCGGTTTGACGGAGAACGCGATCGTCGACTCGGTGGAACCGTAGTACTCGTAGAGCACCGGCCCCCACCAGTCCATGATCTGCTGCTTGACCGTGACGGGGCAGGCGGCGGCGGTGTGCACGACCTGGCGCAGGCTCGACAGGTCGTAACGGCGCCTGATCTCCTCGGGCAGGCGCAGCATGCGGTGGAACATGGTGGGCACCATCATCGCGTTGGAGACGCGGTGCCGCTCGACGAGCTGCAGGATGACCTCGGGGTCGAACTTGGGCGCGATCACCACGGTGTGCCCGAGGTGCAGCGCGAACTGCGTGTGCGCGCACGGCGCGGAGTGGTACATCGGCGAGGTGACCAGATGGGTCTCCTCACCTGGGGCGAGGTCGACGACCTCGCCGAGGAACCACACGAAGAGCGGTACGACGTCCTCGGGCGCGGCGCCGGGCAGCGGCCGCTGCACGCCCTTGGGGACGCCGGTGGTGCCGGACGTGTACCACATCAGCGCCCCGGCGGTCCGCTCCGCGGGCGCGCCGGTGGGCTGCCCTTCGGCCAGCCCGGCCGTGCCGATCTCCCCGCCGGGCACCGCGTGGCCGGGATCGGTGACGACCACCTTGGCGTCGCAGTCATCCAGGATGTACGCCACCTCGGACGCCGTCAGATGCCAGTTGATCGGCACGTAGTAGAGCCCGATCTGCCACGTGGCCATGACCATGGCGACCTGGTCGATGCCGTTGGGCAGCACGCCCGCGACCACGTCGCCGGTGCGGAGGCCGCGCGCCCGCAGCCCGTGGGAGACCTGGTTGACCAGGGCGAGCAGCTCGCCGTACGAGGTGCGGGTGCCATCGGCGTCGATCAGCGCTGGGCGGCCGGGGTCGGCGGCGGCGATGGCGTAGAAGCCGGGCAGCGCGCTGATGTCCATCACAACTCCAGCAGGGTGGCGAGGCGGGCACGGTGGACGCGCGGGGGACCCATCAGCACTTCGTCCGCCTTGGCCCGCTTGTAGAACAGGTGGGCGTCGTGCTCCCAGGTGTAGCCGATGCCGCCGTGCAGCAGCAGGTGGTCGCGGGCCACCTCGAAGCAGGCGCGGCCGACGTACGCCTGGGCCAGGGCGGCGGCCTCCGGCAGGTCGTCCGGCGACTCGTCGGCGGACCACGCGGCGTATCGCACGATGGACTCGGCCTGTTCGAGCTTGGCGTGCATGTCGGCGAGCTTGTGCTTGACCCCCTGGTAGGAGCCGATGTAACGGCCGAAGGCGACGCGGACCTTGGCGTAGGCGACGATGGCGTCGAGCGCGGCCCGCATCACACCCAACTGCTCGGCTGCCAGCGCCACGCACAGCAGGTCGCCGATGTCGGGGCGCGGCCCGAGCACCCGCGCCGGCGCTCCGTTCAGTTCCACGCGGGCCTGGCCGCGCGTGGGGTCGAGGGTCTCCAGCGCTGTCCTGCTCACGCCCGGCCCGGTCAGGTCGACGGCGACGAGGACCGCGCCGTCGCCGCTTCGCGCGGGGGCCACCAGCACGCCGGCCTCCATGCCGCTGAGCACCTGCGCCAGCGTGCCGCGCACCGCCGATCCGTCGCAGGTGAGGCCCGCCGCGGCGCCCGGGCCGGTGAGCGGGCCGGTGAGCGGGCCGGTGAGCGGGCCGGTGAGCGGGCCGGTGAGCGGGCCGGTGAGCGGGCCGCCGAGCGCCGCCAGGACGCGGCCTTCGGCGATGCCGGTCAGCAGTTCCTTGTCGCGCACCCGGGTCAGGGCGACGGTGGCGAAGGCCGTGGTCAGGAAGGGCCCCGGCAGCAGGGCGGCGCCCGTTTCCTCCAGTACGACGGCCAGCTCGGTCATGCCCGCGCCCGCGCCGGCGTACTCCTCGGGGACGATCAGCCCGGACAGGCCCAGCTCGCCGTTGAGCCGGGCGTACACCTGAGGGTCGAAGCCCTCGCGGACCTTGGGGAGCGGAGAGGCGGCGCGCAGGAAGGCGCGTACGGCCCCGCGCAGCTCCTGCTGCTCCTCGCTGAGTACGAGCTTCACGCCTGGGTCCCCACCTTCAGATCCTTGAACGGCACGGTCTTGTCCACGCGGGGCTCGGGCGGCAGGCCGAGCACGCGGTCGCCGACGATGTTGCGCATGATCTCGTTCGTGCCGCCGCCCAGCGCCATGCCGGGGGCCATCGAGATCGCCTGCGCCAGCGGATGGCCGGCCAGCGCCGCCTCGGGGCCGACGAGTTGCGTGGCGAGGTCGGCCTGGAACATCGTCAGCTCGGCGAGCAGCAGTTTGGCCGCGCTGCCCCGCGCACCGGGGAAGATGCCTGCCCTGGTCTCCTGGGCCAGCCGCTGGTTGAACAGCGCCAGCGCGCGGGTGCGGATGTGCAGCTCCACGAGCTGGTCGCGGACCAGCGGGTCGCCGGTGTCGACGGCCTGGCGCAGCGCCTCGACCGAGGCGGGGTGGTCGCGCTGCCCGCCCATGCCGACGCCCGCCGAGATGGACAGCCGCTCGTGCAGCAGCGTCGTGACGGCCACGCTCCAGCCGTCGTTGACCTCCCCGACGCGGTGCTCGTCGGGGATCGTCACGTCGTCGAAGAAGATCTCGTTGAAGTTGGCCCTGCCCGACATGTCCTTCAGCGGTCTGACCGTCACGCCGGGATGGTGCATGTCGACGACGAACATCGTCAGGCCCTTGTGCTTGGGCACGTCGACGTCGGTGCGGGCCAGCAGCAGGCCCCAGTCGGCGTGGTGGGCGACCGAGGTCCAGACCTTCTGCCCGTTGACGATCCACTGGTCGCCGCGGGCCTCGTCGCGCACCGCCCTGGTCTGCAGGCTGGCGACGTCGCTGCCGGCGCCCGGCTCGGAGAAGAGCTGGCACCAGATCTCCTCGCCGCGCAGCAGGGGCCGGACGAAGCGTTCGCGCTGGGTGTCGGTGCCCCGGTCGACCAGGGTCGGGCCGGTCATGCCGAGGCCGATCGCGAAGATGTAGGTGGGGAGGGCGTAGTCGCGTGCCTCCTCGGCGAACGCGCGTTCCTCCGCCTGGGTCAGCCCCTGGCCGCCCCACCGCTCCGGCCAGGTGATGCCGGAGTAGCCGGCGTCGTAGAGCCTGGCCATGAAGTCCTTGGCCCGCGTTATCGGGTCCGTTTCCTGAGAGTCGTCCGAAGGGGCGTTGTCCCGCAGCCACGCCCTGGCGGCATGCCGGTAGTCAGCGAGGTTCACATCGACTCCTTGGCATCAGTGTTCACTTACTCTAGCCAGGGCGCCGGAGCCCGTACAGAGCAATGCTCTGGACGTCCGAAACTCGAATTAAAGTCGGAATCTCCGTAAATTGGAGTACGAGCTGCATGGTGTGATCACCTGACTACCGGGGGGATGGGTGTGATCGCACGGCTGGGGCGTTCCATTCGCGCGCGGCTGGCACTGTTCGCCGGCATCGCCATGGCCCTGCTCTGCCTGACGACCAGTTCGGCGCTGCTGTGGATGATCTACACCACGACCGTCGACATCCACACCCAGGACGCGGTCGGCACGACCCTCACGGTGGCCCACCTGGTCAAGGAGTCCGAGCTGCCGCTCCTCGACTCCCTCGACGTGTGGGGCGTCCAGGTCGTCGACCCGCGCGGGCAGGTGGTCACCGCCACGTCCGACCTGGCGGGCAGCCCTCGGCTGACCACCGCGGCGCCTCCCCCCGGCACCACCGACCACGTCGCCCACGCCTGCGACCTCCCGGGCCTGTCCGACGGCTGCCACATCACGGCGATCTTCCGCGTGTACCAGCAGGACGGCGACTGGCTCGTCTACGCCTTCCGCCCCCGGCCGCCCTGGTACGCCGCCCCCGGCGTGATCGCCTTCCTCGTCCTCTCCTCCGCGGCGCTGGTCGTACTGACGTGGTACGGCGTCTCGCACGTGGTCGCCAAGACGCTCGCCCCCGTCAACCGCATCACCGGCAGGCTGGCCGAGATCACCGCCGGCGGCGGAGGGATGCGCGTGCCCGTGCCGGAGAACGCCGACGAGATCAGGGCGCTGGCGGAGACGGCGAACCGTACGCTCGCGCAACTGGAGGAGGCGATGGAGCAGCAGCGCAGGTTCGCCTCCGACGCCTCCCACGACCTGCGCAGCCCGATCACGGCCATGCGCACCGAGGTCGAGGAGGCTCTGCTCACCCCCGGAGAGACCGACTGGCAGAAGGTCGGCGGCAAGCTGCTCGGCAGCCTCGACCGGCTGCAGAACATCGTCACCGACCTGCTGACGCTGGCCAAGCTGGACGCGGGTGCCCCCGCCCGGCTCGGCCCCGTCGACCTGGGCGAACTCGTCACCGCAGAGGTCGCCAGGCCGTGCACGAAGGAGGTTCGCGTCTCGGTGCAGCCGGGCGTGGTCGTGACGGGCGACCGGCTGAGACTGGCCCGCCTGCTGAGCAACCTGCTGGACAACGCCGAGCGGCACGCGGAACGTACGATCGCCGTGATCGTGCGGCGCAACGGCGTGGCTGTGCTGGAGGTGCTCGACGACGGGGCGGGCATCGCGCCCGAGCACCGCGAGATGGTCTTCAGGCGCTTCACCAGGCTGGACGCCTCGCGCAGCCGTGACGCCGGCGGGACCGGGCTCGGCCTGCCCATTGCCCGGGAGATCGCGCGTACGCATGGAGGCACGCTCAGGATCGAGGACTCCGACGCCGGTGCCCGATTCGTCCTACGGATGCCGGTAAGGACCGAGTAAAGGTGGGTAGTAATGCTTTTCGACCCCCTGCCGAGAACGTCCGGAGAGCCGCCAGTACCATGATCACCACGAGATGACCGAACGTACGGCGTCCCTCTTGTCCCACATAAGCCTTGTGAACAGAAATCAGAGTTACCCGCTGTGACATCAGGTTTCAGCCGATTACGGCGTGAGGATCTCCTGAAGACGGCCTGCGAGGTGATCGCCGAGCAGGGGTTCGGGCATACCAGGACCATCGACATCGCCAGGGCCGCGGGCGTCAGCCAGGCGCTGCTCTTCTACCACTTCGAAACCAAGGACCAGCTGTTCGCGCAGGCCTTCACCTACGCGGCCCGCCTGCACCTCGACGCGCTGAGCGACATCGAGGGCTGCGCGGGCACGCCGCTCGAACGGCTGCGCACCCTCCTGCGGCTCTGCTCCCCCGCGGTCCCCACCGAGGGGTGGAGGCTGTGGATCGACGCGTGGTCCGAGGCGATGCGCAGTTCGGAGCTGGAGAACATCTCGCGGCGCATCGACGCCCAGGGCCGCCTCCTCCTTCGCCAGATCATCGAGGCCGGCGTCGCGGCCGGCGAGTTCACGTGCGCCGACCCCGAGGGAGCGACGTGGCGGATCCTGGCGCTGGTCGACGGGCTCGCCGTGCAGATGCACGTCCACCCCAGAGCCCTGTCGCGGCGCCGGGCCGGCGCGCTCATCCGCACGGCCGCCGCCAACGAGATCGGAGTCGCTCCCGAGAAGCTCTGACGAAACCTGCGAGCCTCACCTTTCCGGCTTATTGGATGCTCCGTACAATACCGGGCGAGGAGAGGAGCGCACGCGATGACACAGGCACCGAGCTCTACCGCCGCCAGGGAACGCGACGAGCAGGTCGCGAGCAGGAAGGCGTACGAAACGGTCATCGAACGCCTCTCGAAGGCGTCGGTCGACAAACACTGGGAGCCGTACCGGGACATCCCGTGGGACGACCCCGAGTTCCTCGTCGACCCGGCCGACCCGCGCTGGGAGCTGCCGGGGGTCGACAAACTGGGCGGCCATCCCTGGTACCGCAGCCGGCCCCCGGAGACCCGGGCCGCGATCGGGCTGTGGCGGGTGGCCACCGCCATGAAGATCGGCCTGCAGTTCGAGAACCTGCTCAAGCGCGGGCTGCTCAACTACGCCTACCGGCTGCCGAACGGTGCTCCTGAGTTCCGGTACGTCTACCACGAGACCATCGAAGAGGGACATCACGGGATGATGTTCCAGGAGTTCGTGAACCGTACGAAGCTCCCTATCCGCGGCATGCCCCGCCCGCTGTCGGCGATCGCGCAGACAGCGCCCTTAATCCCGCTCATCTCGACCGAGCTGTTCTTCGTCTTCGTGCTGGGCGGCGAGGACCCGATCGACCACGTGCAGCGCAAGGTGCTCAAGGACGACCGGCCACACCACCCACTGGAAGAGACGATCATGCGGATCCACATCGCGGAGGAGGCCAGGCACATCTCCTTCGCCCGGCACTTCCTGCGCAACCGGGTGCCGCGGATGCCGGCGTACCGGCGGCTCCTGCTCGGCATCGCCTCCCCCGTCGTCCTCGGCCTCATGGCCCGCATCATGTTGGCGCCACCCGGCGCGCTCATCAGGCACTTCAAGATCCCCGTCAGCGTCGTGTCGGAGGTCTACGTGCGCAACCCCGCCGCCAAGCAGGAGATCCGCGACTCCATCGGCAAGACGCGGGACCTGTGCGCCGAGATCGGCCTGATCAACCCGCTGACCCGGCGGATCTGGCGGCTCATGGGCATCTGGGCCGAACCGGAGCGCGCCTAACCACGCGGCCGCCTGGCGATCAGGACCTCGGTCACCGTCACCTGCTCCCACGTGCCCTGAGGATTGTGCGCGAGCAGGGCGCGCCTGGCCGCCTCGGTGAAGGCCCCCACCCGCTCGCCCAGCCTCGCCGGAGCGGTGTAGGAGTAGGACAACTGCAGGCCGATCACCGCCTCCACGTCGTAGACCTGGCGATATTCGTACAAGGTGGCGTCGAGCTCGCTGAACGGCGAGGCGGCGAGCACGTCGTCGTGGTGCTCCCCCGTGGCCTGGTAGGAGTTGGTGGCCGTGAAGGTGTTGACGCCGAACGCGTCGCGCACCCGCCTCATGGCCGGCTCCCAGGGCAGCTCCTCACCTGCTCGCGACGGGCCGACCAGCGTCACGACACCGTGCGCGGGCAGCAGCTCGTCCAGCTCCAGCAGCACCGCCCGGCGGTCCATCCAGTGGAACGACCTGCCCATGACGACATGGTCGAACGCGGGCAACTCTCCCAACCGCGTGGAATCGCCGCTCAGCCAGCGGATGTTGCCCGCCCGCGCCGCCAGCCGCCGGCCCTCCGCGAGCATCTCCGCGTCGGGATCGACGGCCAGGACGTCGCGCACGCGCCGCGCGAGCGGGATCGCCACCGTGCCGGGACCGCAGCCGAGGTCCAGCACCGTGCTGTCGTCGCCGAACGTCATCGCCAGGTGCTCGATCGCCGGGTCGCCGTGACCGGCCCGGTATTTGGCGTAGTAAGGAGCCGCGCCGCCGAACAGGTCCGTCATGGATGGGACCATATACAGGTTCGAGACGCGACGATGGAAGGTATCCCCTGTGAGGCGGCTACTCACGGTCCTGCTGCTCGCCTTCGCGGCGGCCGGGATCGCTCTCTCCCCCGCCGAGGCGCACAACGTGCTGATCGGCAGCGACCCCGAGGACGGAGCCACGCTGACGGCCTCACCCGCGCGCGTGACCCTGGTGTTCGACCAGCCGGTACGCCAGGGATACGCGCAGGTGGAAGTGACGGGCGCCGACGGGTCGGCCTGGGCCGACGGAACCGCCGAGATCGCCGCGGAGAAGGTGTCGGTCAAGGTCAAGCCGCTGGCGGCGGGCGGCTCGTACGTCGTGGGCTACCGCATCCTGTCGGCCGACGGGCACCCGGTCACCGGAAAGATCGGCTTCAAGCTGGCCGCCGACGCCACCGGGGTCGCCGACCCGAAGACGGGCGGCGACAACGCTCCCGCCCAGGGAACCGACGCCCGCGCCACCGCACAAGCGCCCGACCCCGACCCCGAGGCCGATCCCGACGCCGCCGAGGCCGCGGCCAATCCCAACGCCGCCGAGGCCGCGGCCAATGGCGGGGCCGGCATGGCCGTCGTGTGGATCGTGGGAGCGCTGCTGATCCTCGCCACGGGCACCGCCGTGGCCCTCCGCCGCGCCAAACCGGCCCAGGTGACCGCCACGACCGCCGCGCCCGGCACCACCACCGGTACCGCCACCGGCGGCGCGGCCGGCACCACCGCCGGCTCCGCGGCCGAGGAGACGAAGGCGTGACCGTCACCGTTCCCCCCGCTCCCCCGCTCCCCGAGCGGCGCGTCGGCGGGCGGCTCGTGGCCGGCGCGTTCGCCGTGTGCGCCATCGTGGCCGCCGTGGCCGCCAGTTCGTTCGCCGAGCAGGAGACCGTGCCCGGCATCCCCATGCCGGGCACGCTGGTGTCGGTCGGGCTGCCCGTCGTCCGAGCGCTGCTCGACGTGTCCGCCGTCGCCGTGGTGGGGCTCAGCCTGGTGGCCAAGCTGCTCGGGTTCGACCGGCCCGAGTACACCGAACCGGTGATGGTCCGCGTCCGGCCCCTGGCCGTGATGGCGGCCTGGGCGTGGGCGATCTGCGCGCTGCTCACGATCGTGTTCCAGACGGCCGAGCTCAACCCCGGCGTCGTGCCGACATTCGGGATGATCGCCGACTATGTCGGAAGTGTCGGCACCGGTCAGGGGCTGCTGTTCAGCGCGGCGTGCGCGCTGGCGGCGGCGGGCATCGGGCTGATGGCGGTGCGGTTCGGCGAGAAGGTTCCGGCCGAGCTCCGGGTGATCGTCGCGCTGTTCGGGTTGCTGCCCATCCCGGTCACCGGGCACGCGGTCAACTCCATCTGGCACGACCCCATCATGATCTCGATGGAGATCCACGTGATGGGGGCGGCGGCGTGGGCGGGCGGGCTGCTGGTGACCGCGATCTTCGTCGCGCCCCACCCGGGCCTGCTCGCCATGGCGCTGCCCAAGTTCTCCAGGATCGCCTCGGTGTGCCTGTTCATGGTGGCGCTGTCGGGGCTGATCACAGGGCTCGGCACGATGGCGCTCACGCCCGGGGTGAGGCTCCCCGGCGCGCTCCTGACCAGCGACTACGGTCTCCTGGTCGTGGCCAAGGCGGCGCTGGTGACCCTGCTGGTGCCGCTGGCGGCGCACATCCGCTTCCGCCTGCTGCCCGCCGTGCGCAAGGGCCGGGCCACCGCCCTCGTGGGATGGGCGGCGGCCGAGGTCGGCGTGATGGGGCTGGCGTACGGCGTGGCGGTGGCGCTCACCCGCGCCTCGATCGTCTGACCGGCGACGCCGCCCCGCCGGGCGCCACAAGGGTAGGGCGGACGCGCTAGGGGGTGGCGGGAGCGATCACGGGTGAGGCGGCTCGGCCCGGGCTCACGCGGCGCCTGTGTGCCAGCCATTCGACCGCCAGCCAGGCGGCCAGCAGGCCGAGCCCCGACCAGACGGCCGACGACGTGACGAGCGGGGGTGCGCCGAGCAGGCCCTGCCGACCAATGAGCAGGTCGTACACACCGCCCATGACCGCGTTCTGGGCCGCGAGCGCGGCGTACGCGCCGGCCGTCGCGACCGCGGCGCCGAGCAGGGCGCGCAGGGCGGGCGGCCGCACCAGGAACGCGACGTCCACCAGCAGCCCGGCGATCACGAGGAAGAACGGCACCGCCGACGGCGGGAACCCGGTGTAGGTCAGCAGCGGCCAGATGAGCGTGCGCACCCCGACGTAGGCGGCGGCCACCAGCGTGGCGGCGCCGAACCTGCCGATCAAAGTCCTCGCCGCCACCAGCACCGAGACTCCGACGACCACCGCGTAGACGGGGTAGAGGAAGTCGGGCACGGGCAGAGCGAACCCGGTCATCATTGTGCGATCGATCGGCCGCCCCATCTGGTCGGCGGCGAACTGCAGCAGGATCGGCTCGGCGTAGACGGCGCCGTTGTCCCAGGCGCCGATCGACAGGATGCCGTATTCCTGGTGCTGCTCGGGGAAGTGCACGTTCTCCAGGAAGAACGCGAGGAACGCGCCGAGCACGACCACGCGCTCCCTGCCGGGCGGCGCTCCCATGAACCAGCCACGGATCACGCCCGCGATCATGAAGAACGTTCCAAGGTAGAGCATGAGGTGGGACGGGCTCCACGAGGTGATGTCGAGCCCGTTGACGCGGTGGTTGATCAGGTCGAGCGGGACCGCGACGAGGAAGATGCCGGTGCCCCACTGGATCAGGCGCAGCGCGGCCTTGTCGACGCCGTAGCCGGTGTAGCCGTGGATGATGGTGAGGGCCAGGGCGAGGGCGGTGCCCGCGGAGTTGAGCACGTGGGGCGGGGCGAGATCGTCACGCAGCCACTTGAAGTGCCACGAGACGTCCCACGCCGACCCGAGCAGCTTGAGCGTGAACGCCGCCAGCCATCCGAAGTAGAGCACCCTGAACAGGTCGTGCGGCGTCTCGCGCCCCGCCTGGCCTCTGGTCCAATAGGGCAAGGCCCACTGCGCGGCCTTTTTGATCGATGCTGGAGACTTCACGGAAGCAAATCTTACGGTCACCGTTCCCGGTCAGTCGCCGGGAGTGGCCGCCGGTGAGGGTTCGCCGGCGGCGCAGGCGCGCAGGGAGTACATGAGGGGCAGCCTGGGGGCGCCGCCGGGGACGCGATACATGCCGTCGGCGGCCTCCAGCGTCGAGAAGCGCTGGAAGAGCGTGAAGTCGTGCTCGTGGAGGAACTCCACCCGCAGCCCCGCCGCGCCCACCGCGCTCACGACGTCGCCGAGGCCGTGCAGGAACTGCACGGACGTCTGGTGTTCGAGCTCCACGCCGCCGGTGTAGGTGTGCGGTTCGACCCAGACCTGCGGCTCGCGGTCGAAGTAGTCGTGCGTGACGGTGGTGCCCGTGACTTCGTCCAGGATGTCGGGGAAGGGGTGGAACTCGGCGAGATAGAGGAAGCCGCCCGGTTTGAGCAGCGCAGCCACGGTCTGCGCCCACCGTGTCAGGTCGGGCAGCCAGACCAGCGCTCCCACGCCGGTGTAGACGATGTCGTACGCGGCCCGGCCGAGCTTCTCGGCGGCGTCGTACACGTCGGCCGTGACGAACCTCGCCGGCAGGCCGCACTCGGCGGCGATGCCCTCCGCCTGGGCGACGGCGGCCGCGGAGAAGTCGAGGCCGGTCACCTCCGCCCCGAGGCGGGCCCAGGCGAGGGTGTCGAGCCCGATGTGGCACTGCAGGTGGGCCAGGCGGCGGCCGGACACGTCGCCGACCTCCTCACGCTCGAACGGCCGCAGCGGGCTCCGGCCGGCGACGAAGCCCTCGACGTCGTAGAAGTCGCTGCCGACATGGACGGGCACCCTGGAGTTCCAGTTGGCCCTGTTGGTCTCCAGATAGTCCATGGTGTCCGAGCGTAGAGGCGGACGGGCCATCTCAGCGATCTCTCAGGTGTGGTCAGTAGGCTCACCGCATGAAGCGTGTGGCCGCGTCTGCGGCGGCGCTCGCCCTCATCGCCGTGACGACGTGGCTGGTGTGGCCGTCGGGTGCCGAGGTGCGGGGCCAGGATCAGACCATTACCGTCGTCGACGGACCAGCCGACGACCAGCGGGTCCAGCTCGACACGACGTTCTTCCCGCCTCCGGGCGGAGGGAAGGCGCCTGCCGTGCTGCTCGGCCACGGTTTCGGCGGCAGCAAGCGGAGCGTCAGGGACGAGGCTGTCCGCATCGCCGAGGAGGGCTACGCCGTACTGACGTGGTCGGCGCGCGGTTTCGGCCGCTCGACCGGCGAGATCGCGCTCAACTCGCCCGACTACGAGGTCAAGGACGTCAAGCAGCTCATCGACTGGCTGGCCGAGCGCCCAGAGGTCCTCCTCGACGCGCCGAGCGACCCACGCGTGGGCATCGCGGGCGGCTCGTACGGCGGCGCCATCGCGCTGATGACGGCGGCCCATGACCAGCGCGTCGACGCCATCGTCCCGCGGATCACCTGGTCCGACCTGGCCGACGCGCTCTTCCCCAACACGGCGGCCCCGCTTTCCGCGACCGGCGACGCCGGCACCTCCGCCGCCGACGGCCTGCCGGAGGCGGAGAACGGTGTGTTCAAGCGCATGTGGGCGGGCATCTTCTTCGGCCAGGGCGTCTCGCTCGACAGCCTCGCCCTGGGCGGACGGCCAGAGGCCGCCCGCCCGCTCACGCCCGAGCAGGCCAGGTGCGGCAGGTTCCGTCCCGAGATCTGCAACGTGTACGAACAGGTCGCCAAGACGGGCAGGCCCACGCAGGAGGCCGTCGACCTGCTGCGCAAGTCGAGCCCGATCACCGTGGCGGGCCGGATCAAGGCGCCGGCCCTGCTCATCCAGGGCCAGCGCGACTCGTTGTTCCCCCTCAGCCACGCCGACGCCAACGCCAGGGCGATCGCCGCCGGCGGCACGCCGGTCAGCCTGGCCTGGTTCGACGGGGGGCACGACGGCGGCGACGGCGAGGTCGACTGGGTGTTCGAGCAGTCGTCGGCCTGGTTCGCCCGCTACCTGAAGGGCGAGGGGGCCGGACAGGCGGCGCCGCCGGTCAGCGGGTTCACGGTGACCCGCGACGGCGGCCGCGACCCCGGCACCCGCCAGCGCGTGCGCCTGCACCCGGAGACCGGCTCCTACCCCGGTCTCGGCGGCACCGCCACCAGCGCCGTCGAACTGTCGGGCCCCGCCCAGAACATCGCCAACCCGCCCGGCGGCGCACCCGCCTCGATCTCGTCGGTGCCCGGCGTCGGCGGCCTGCTCGGCGGCCAGAACACGCCCGGCGTCGCGATCGACATGCCCGGCCAGAGCGCCGCGTTCGAGTCCCGGCCGCTCACCGAGCCGCTGCAGCTCACCGGCAGCTCGACGGCCACCATCAGGGTGTCGGGGCGGGGCGGGACCGAGGCGACCCTGTTCGCCAAGCTCTACGACGTGGCCGACAGCGTCCAGCCGCCTTCCCTGCCCGCCGGGCTGGTGGCGCCGATCCGGGTGGCCATCCCCGAGGGCGCGACCAGCGCGGAGGTCACGGTCACACTGCCCGCCGTCGACCACAACTTCGCCGTCGGCCACCGGCTGCGGCTGGTGCTGACGACGACGGACATGGGATTCGCGACGCCCGCCGAGCCCGCCACGTACCAGGTGTCGCTGGTCTCCCCCAAACTGACCGTCCCGACGGTCGGCACGCTGGCCGCCGCCCCTGGCGGGGTGGCGTGGTGGGTGTGGGCGATGCCGCTGGCCGCCGTCGTGGCCGCGACGGCGCTGCTGGTGACCGGCCGCGCCCGGGGCCGCCGCCCCACGGCTGTGCCGGCGGGCGACGGGCCGGCCGGCGAGGCGCCCGGCCCCGCCGTGCCGCTGGAGATCAGCGGGCTGACCAAGGCGTACAGGAACGGCGAGCTCGCCGTCGACGACCTGTCGTTCCGCGTCGAGCAGGGCCAGGTTCTGGGCCTGCTCGGGCCGAACGGCGCCGGCAAGACGACCACGATGCGGATGATGCTGGGGCTCATCCAGCCCGACGGCGGCGAGGTCCGCCTCTTCGGCGAACGGGTGACGCCGGGCGCTCCCGTGCTGTCCCGGCTGGGGTCGTTCGTCGAAGGTCCGGGCTTCCTGCCGCACCTGTCGGGGCGGGACAACATCGAGCTCTACTGGGCCGCCACCGGCCGGCCGGCCGCCGACGCCCGCTTCGGCGAGGCGCTGGAGATCGCCGATCTCGGCAAGGCGCTCGAACGGGCCGTACGCACCTATTCGCAGGGCATGCGCCAGCGGCTCGCCATCGCCCAGGCCATGCTCGGGCTGCCCGACCTGCTCGTGCTCGACGAACCCACGAACGGGCTCGACCCGCCCCAGATCCGGGAGATGCGCGAGGTGCTCAAGCGCTACGCGCGCGACGGCCGTACCGTGATCGTCTCCAGCCACCTGCTGGCCGAGGTCGAGCAGACCTGCAGCCACGTCGTGGTCATGCACCGCGGCAGGCTGGTCTCCACCGGCCCGGTGTCGCAGCTGCTCAGCGCGGCCCCACGACCGGCCAGCGCCGGCAACGGGCACGCCACGCGCCTGGAAGACGTGTTCCTCGACCTCATCGGAGACACCTCATGACCGCCGCGCCCGGTTACGCGCCCCGCCGTACGCTGCCGTTGCGGGTCGAGATCGTCAGGCAGTTCAAGCGCCGCCGCACGATCGTGATGTTCGGGCTGCTGCTCGCGCTGCCGTGGATCCTCGTGATCGCGTTCCAGTTCGGGCCGCAGGGCAACGACAACGGCCAGGCACTGCGCATCTCCGACCTCGCGACCGAGAGCGGCCTCAACTTCGCAGCCTTCGCGCTGTCGGTGTCGGCCAGTTTCCTGCTGGTCGTCGCGGTGGCGCTGTTCTGCGGCGACACCGTGGCCGGGGAGGCAAACTGGTCGTCGCTGCGCTACCTGCTGGCCGCGCCGGTGCCCCGCGACCGGCTGCTGCGGCAGAAGCTGATCGTGGCGCTCGGCTATTCCGCGGCGGCCGTGATCTGCCTGCCCGTGATGGCGCTGCTGGCGGGCACGCTGGCGTTCGGCTGGAACGACATCCAGGTGCCCGGCACGGGCGAGAGCATCCCGGCGCTCGACGTGCTGCCGCGCTTCGGCATCGTGATCGCGTACGCCCTGGTCAGCCAGCTCGTCGTGGCGGCGCTCGCCTTCCTCGTCTCCACGATGACCGACTCCCCGCTGGGGGCGGTCGGCGGGGCCGTCGGCCTGTGGATCGTCTGCACCATCCTGCAGGCCGTCGAGGCGCTGGGGGTGCTGCGCGAGTTCCTGCCGACGTTCTGGAACAACGCCTGGCTCGACGCGCTCGCGCCCGAGCTCGAGTGGAGCGGCATGATCAAGGGCGCTTCCGTGTCGATCACGTACGCGGCGATCCTCGTCGCCGTGGCCTTCCGCCGGTTCCGCCGCAAGGACGTGGTCAGCTAGTCTCCGCCCAGTCGAACGCCTTGGTCACGGCCTTCTTCCAGCCCGCGAACCCCTTCTCCCGCTGCTCCTCGCTCCAGCCGGGCTCCCAGCGGCGGTCCTCCACCCAGTGGGCGCGCAGCTCGTCGGTGTCCTGCCAGAAGCCCACCGCCAGCCCCGCGGCGTAGGCCGCGCCGAGCGCGGTGGTCTCGGCGACGACCGGCCGGCTGACCGGCACGCCGAGGATGTCCGACTGGAGCTGCATGCACAGGTCGTTGGCGGTGACGCCGCCGTCCACCCGCAGCACGTCGAGCACCACGCCCGAGTCCTGCTGCATCGCCTCCACGACGTCCCTGCTCTGGTAGCAGATGGCCTCCAGCGTGGCGCGGGCGAGGTGGGCGTCGGTGTTGTAGCGCGACATGCCGACGATGGCGCCGCGGGCGTCGGCCCGCCAGTAAGGGGCGAACAGGCCGGAGAAGGCCGGCACGAAGTACATGCCTCCCGAGTCCTCCACCTGCCTGGCCAGGGTCTCGCTCTGCGGCGCGGAGGTGATGATGTGCAGCTGGTCGCGCAGCCACTGCACCGCCGAGCCCGTCACGGCGATCGAGCCCTCCAGCGCGAACACGGCGGGCTGGTCGCCGAACTTGTACGCGACCGTGGTGAGCAGCCCGCTCTGCGAGCGCACCCGTTCGGTGCCGGTGTTGAGCAGCAGGAAGTTGCCGGTGCCGTAGGTGTTCTTGGCCTCGCCCGGCGAGAAGCAGACCTGCCCGACGGTCGCGGCCTGCTGGTCGCCCAGGATCGCGGTGATCGGCACCTCGCCCGCGGCCGCTCCGAACGGGGTCGTGACGCCGTAGGCGGCGGGGTCGGACGACGGCCGGATCTCGGGCAACATCGGGCGCGGGATGCCGAAGAAGGACAGCAGCTCGTCGTCCCAGTCGAGGGTGTCCAGGTCCATGAGCATCGTACGGCTGGCGTTGGTCACGTCGGTGGCGTGCACGCCGCCGTCGACGCCCCCGGTCAGGTTCCACAACGTCCAGGTGTCGGTGGTGCCGAAGACGGCCTCGCCCCGGTCGACCGCCTCGCGGACGCCGTCCACGTTCTCCAGGATCCACTGGATCTTGCCGCCGGAGAAGTACGCGTCCGGATGCAGCCCCGTACGGTCGCGGATGACCTGGCCGCGGCCGTCCCGCTCCAGCGCGGCGGCGATCCTGTCGGTGCGCGTGTCCTGCCAGACGATCGCGTTGTAGTACGGACGGCCGGTGCGCCGGTTCCACACGACCGTGGTCTCGCGCTGGTTCGTGATGCCGATCGCGGCGAGGTCGGTGGGCTGAAGCCCGGCGCGCTGGAGGGTGCTCTGGATGACGGCGGCGGTCCGCGTCCTGATCTCGATGGGGTTGTGCTCGACCCAGCCCGCCCTGGGCAGGATCTGCTCGTGTTCGAGCTGGAACTTGGCGACCTCGCCTCCGTCGTGATCGAAGATCATGAAGCGGGTGCTCGTCGTGCCCTGGTCTACCGCCCCGACGAAATCGGGCATGTCATTCTCCTTCGTTCTTGTCAGGGTCCGCCGGTCTGACGATGTCACGATCCTCGGGCCGCGGCAGGAACCTGGAGATCAACGCCTGGTAGAGGCCCGCGCCGAGGAGGCCGCCGAGCAGGGGCCCGATGATCGGCACCCAGAAGTACAAATCTCCGTACTGATCACGCCACGCGCCGTGGTAGCCGGTGAGGAAGCTCGCCAGGCGCGGCCCGAAGTCGCGCGCCGGGTTGATGGCGTATCCGGCGTTGGTGCCGAACGCCATGCCGATCGCGACGACGATCAGACCGATGACGAAGGGCCCCATGTTGGCGTCCGGCGCCATGTTCCGGGTGTCGATGAGCGCGAAGACCAGGAAGAGCAGGATCGCGGTGCCGATGATCTGGTCGCGGAACCCGCCCCACATGTCCACCGGCAGTGTGCCGTTGCCCGGCAGGGTGGAGAAGACGATCTGGGTCTTGAGCGTGTGCCCGGGGTCGGCCATCGCCAGGATCTCGGTGAAGTTCCAGCGGACGATCAGCGCGGCGACGAAGGCCCCCGCGGTCTGCGCGAGGACGTACGGCAGGACCTTCCGCCAGGGAAAGCCCTGGAAGACGGCGAACCCCAGCGTGACCGCGGGGTTGATGTGCCCGCCGGAGGTCCTGGCCGCGGTGTAGACGCCGAGCACCACGCCGAGCCCCCAGGCCCAGGCGATGCTGTCGTGGTCGCCGACCTCCGCGGCGACGACCGAGGCGACCACGCCGCAGCCGAACAGGATGAGCACCGCTGTCCCGGCGAACTCGGCGAGCAGCTCGCCGGCCAGCCCTCTGCGATCGAGACGCCCGGCCACGGCCATCCCCTTCCTCTCGCGTACCCGTTGTGTGCCATTCCCGTAATCAGGCAATGCATACGGTCTGTATATGACACATAACACTAAGCGAGAGAAAGGTACGCTTCAGGTCAGAGCGTGCGTACGAAGGTGACCAGGCTCGTCCCCGGGCCGTTGTGGCCGGGGACAGGGCCGCCGACCTCGAAGCCCATGCGGCGGTGGAAGGCGACGGAGCGCTCGTTGACCGGTGCGGTGACGGCCCTGACGACGTGCCGGCCGTGGTCGCGGGCGATGCCGAAGAACCGCTCGTACATCGAGCGGGCGAGCCCGCTCTTCCTGGCGGCGGGCGCGACGCCGACGAAGTGGATGTACGCCTCGCCGGGCTGCGACGGCGAGACGAACCCGATCAGGAACCCCGCCATACCCCCAGGGCCCTCGGCGACCAGGCTCGTCCGGTGGAAATGGTCGAGGAACAACCGGGGCAGCGAGGCGAGGATCGGCCGCCCCCACCAGTCGTCGACGACGGCGGCGATGGCGTCGTAGTCGCCGGGGGTGGCGGGGCGCAGCGCGTGGCCCGTTGTGTGGCCCGTTGTGTGGCCCGTCATGTGGATCTTCTCGCCCTAGCCCCAGTGCGGCGGTCTGTTCTCGAGGTAGAAGGCGTCGGGGTCGTCGGAGCGCCACTCGCCCCAGCCCTCGTCGGTGTCGTCCGCCGTCTGGTCAGGTAGGAAATCCTTCACACCCGACATGCTATCCAGGCGTACAAACCCCTACCCGGCCTGTGCGCGGGCTTCGAGACAGGTGGGAGGCACGGCGGTACGATGCGTAGGCAGGTGTCGCCTACCCCCCGTGAGGCTGCCCATGGCCACCCCGACAGGTTGGCGGCGAGAAGGGAATCTGCCGGCGGAGCTCACCAGCTTCGTCGGCCGCACGCGCCTGCTCGCCAACCTCAAACGGCACCTCGCCGAGTCGCGCCTGGTGACCGTCACGGGCATCGGCGGTGTGGGCAAGTCGCGCACGGTGCTGCGGCTGGCGCACCAGGTGCGCGCCCACTACCCCGACGGCGTGTGGTTCGCCGACCTGGCCAGGCTGCAGGACGCGGGCATGGTCAAGCACACGATCTCCTCCGCCCTCGGCATCGCCGACCAGTCCTCGCGGACGGAGTCGGAGTCGCTGTCGGAATGGGTGGGCGAGCGCGACATGCTGCTCATCATCGACACGTGCGAGCATCTGATCCAAGGGTGCGCCGAACTCGTCCACGAGCTGCTGGAGGCCGCGCCCAACCTGAAGGTGCTGGCCACCAGCCGGCAGTCGCTGCACCTGCCGTACGAGCACGTGGTGCCCGTGCCGCCGCTGCAGGTGCCCGGCGAGGACCCCGCGGAGAGCCTGTTCACCAACGAGTCGGTGCAGCTGTTCGCCGTCAGGGCCGGGGCCAGCGTGCCCGACTTCCAGCTCGACGAGGACAACATCGAGGCCGTGGCCGAGCTCTGCCGGCGGCTCGACGGCATCCCGCTCGCCATCGAACTGGCGGCGGTGCGGCTGCGTGCCCTGTCGGTGGAGCAGATCCTCGGCCTGCTGACCGACCGCTTCAGCCTGCTGGCCGGGGCGAGCCGCACGGCCCTGCCCCGCCACCAGACACTGCGGGCGGCCATCGGCTGGAGCCACGAGCTGTGCGAGCCGGCCGAACGCCTGCTGTGGGCGCGGCTGTCGGTCTTCGCCGGCGACTTCGAGCTCGACGCGGCCCGGTTCGTCTGCTCCGACGAGCGGCTGCCGTCGGAGGACATCACGGATCTGGTCACCGGGCTGGTGGAGAAGTCGATCCTGCTGATCAGGAGCAACCACGCCGGCGTGCGCTACAAACTCATCGACACCCTGGCCGAATACGGTGAGGAGTGGCTCGACAAGCTCGGCCAGTCCGAGCAGCTGCGGCGACGGCACTTCGACTACTACCTGAGCCTGGCCCAGCGCGGCGAGGACGCCTGGTCGGGTCCCCGCCAGATCTACTGGTTCGTCCGCATGCGCCAGGAGCACGACAACGTCAGGGTGGCGCTGGAATACGCTCTCAAGACCCCGGGCAAGGAACCGCTGGCGCTGGTCCTGCTGTCGTCGTTGTGGTTCATGTGGGTCTGCTGCGGGTTCGCCCGCGAAGGGCGCCTGTATCTCGAGCGGGCCCTCGAGGCCAACCCGATGCCGAGCAAGGAACGCTGCAAGGCGCTCTGGGTGCTGTCGTACATCCGCAACTCCCAGGGCGACAGCGTAGGCGGGCAGGCGGCCGCCGAGACGTGCAGCACCGAGGCCATCCGGGTGGGCGACTCCAGGGCGGTGATCCTGGCCTCCAAGATGCAGGGCACGGCGGCGATGCTCCAGGGCGACATGCCGAAGGCCAGCGCTCTCCTGGGCGTGGCCATCGAGTTCAACACCGACAACAAGGAGCTCAACCCCGGGCTGCTGCCCTCCATCGTCGAGTTGTCCATCGTCCTGACCGCACAGGGCGAGTTCCACGAGGCCGAGTCCCTGCTGCAGGACTGCCTGCAGGTGTGCAGGGAACGCGGCGAGCTCTGGGTGATGTCCCACGCCCAGTGGGCGCTGGCAGGCGCCAGGCTCGCGACCAACCGGCCTCAGGAGGCCCTGCACAACGTCAGGGAAGGGCTGCGCATCAAACTGCACTTCCATGACACGCTCGGGACCTTGCTGGCTCTTGAGTCCTCGGCGAGGATCTTCGTGGCTCTCGATCGGTTGCCGCTGGCCGCACATCTGCTGGGTGCGCTGCAGCAGAACTGGAAGTCGGCCGGACTGCCACAACTCGGCGCACCGTTCCTGTCCGCCGACCACAACGCGTGCGTCAGAGATTGTTCCCGCCGCATGGGCGAGGTCGCCTACAAGAACGCCTTCGAAGAGGGCGCCCGACTCGACCTCGATGAGGCATCGGCGATGGCGCTGGGCGAGTTGGTCGCCCTCGATGAAGGCTGACACCGCGGCTCAGACGGCCTGCGGCCAGTGAGTGTCGTCCGGCCAGGCGTTCACGAAACGTGCGCTGCCGAACGAGAACTCGATGTGCCCGCGCACCCAGTGTTCGAGGCCGCGTACGTAGTTGAGCACGGACGGCGGAGCCCATCTCTCCAGCGCCGCACGCCGGTCGACGAACGCCGCGATGGCCTCGTCGTGCATCCGGGCGACCTCCAGCAGCGCCTCTTGCAGGGAGAGCGACTTGTGGGCGGCCAGCACGGTCACGAGGTTGTGCCGCGCCTTGTCGGCTCGGTGTTCCTTGGCGTAGGAGAGCAGGTCGTTGTCCCAGCCGACGAGGTCGCAGGCCAGGTCCGAGAGCGCGCGTACGTCGGGGTGGTACCAGTCCTCGGTCTCGATGCGATAGCCCCCGCCGATGTCGATGAGCGCGAAGCAGGTGTACGTGGCGCCCGTGGTGCGGCGCATCAGGAGGTAGTCCTCGGGGGTCGGGATCAGATCGGCTTCGCGGTTCGCGGCCTCCCAGATCTGGGCGAACAGATATTCCTTCACCGCGCTCCGCCACCGTTCCACCTGTTCGGGAGTGGCCATGGCGGAGATCCGGTCAAGCAGTCCCCTGAGGGCCAGGCCGAACGGGTCACCGGGCTCCGGGGAACGGTCCTCGTCGAGGCTCTCCAGGAGCGACGGCAGAGCGCGGGCCACGGCGGCGGCCCGGTGCCCTGTGAGCTCGCTCTCGCAGAACCCGTCGTCGAAGGCCCAGAGCCAGAAGTACCAGTCGGTGACTAACCGGAGGCTGGCGCGCGGCACCGTGGGGTTGGTCCGCGCGGGGAGGTCGCCGAGTTCGGAGCGTTTGAAGTGCTCGGCGGTCTCGGCGTTGGGGAGCATGTTGGAGGCGACCAGCCATGCGTGACTCTCCGAGCCGACCTCCGCGACATGCACGTTGATCTCACTGGGGAACGGGCATGGTAGCGGTGGGATGTGGAGGGGTCGCCTGCTGAAAGGATGCGCAGAAGTAGCCACGCCATCCAGCATGACGATGGACTGCTCAAAAGGCCACAGTTGGTAACCCTTACCCCTTTCTTGCATATTTCACACTATGTGCCGCTTTGTGTAGACCATAGTAGAAACTGGTCATTCGCGAATATTGGCGCGGCGTCCAGAGCGGAGGGCGGACCAGCGCGCGGCACGGCGCCCACGTCAAGCAGCGCTCTGACCACGGCCGACTTCTTCTCGAAAACGGCGCCCGCGAGCGGTGTCTGGCCGCGGTCGTTGGTGCGGTTCGGGTCGGCGGCGCTTGTGACGAGCATCGTGACGGTCCCGGCGTGACCGTAATAAGCCGCCGGCATCAGCAAAGTGTCACCTTTGCCGTTGGTCGGGTCGACCGGACCCCCGGCCCCGGCGTACGCGCGCAAAGTCGCGGTGTTACCCGCTCTGGCCAGGTCGAACAGCTTCGTGGCGAACGGCTGCGGCTCCGGGCCCTCGTCCGTACGGCCCGGTCTGCCTCGATAGGGTGCCGTGCACGGAATCGTTCTGTCCCGCCGTAGGTTCTGGAGAGAGTACCTAGGGAAAGGCTGTCCAACCGTGTTCGACCCGAAGGATCTCTACAAGCTCGCAGACGACGCGCCCGAGCTGCCCGATCCGGTGTTGCTGTACCACTTCGACGGTTTCGTCGACGCTGGTGGTGCCGGACGTCTTGCGCTGGGCCACCTGCTGGCCGAGCTTGAGCACCGGGTCGTGGCGACGTTCGACGTCGACCGTCTGCTCGATTACCGGTCGCGGCGGCCCATCATGACCTTCGACACCGACCGCTGGGTCGAGTGTGAAAGACCCGAGCTGGCCGTTCATGCGGCCAAGGACATGACGGGAACGCAGTTCCTGGTGATGAGCGGCCCCGAGCCCGACAGGGAGTGGGAGCTCTTCACCAAGGCGGTGGCCGATCTGGTGGCGCGGCTGAAGGTGAGCAAGCTGGTGACCGCCCACGGCATCCCGATGGCGGTCCCGCACACCCGCCCGCTGGGCGTCACGATGCACGCCAGCCGACCCGAGCTGATCAACGCGCAGACGAGCGCGTTCGGGCGTGTCCAGGTGCCCGGCAGCGTCGCGGCGCTGCTGGAACTGCGGCTGGGCGCGGAGGGCAACGACGCGGTGGGGTACGCGGTGCACGTGCCGCACTATCTGTCGCAGGCCGAATATCCGACCGCCGCCGTGGCCGCGCTGGAGGCCGTGACAAAGGGGACGGGGCTGGTGTTCCCGACGGAGTCGCTGCGCGAGGCGGCCCGCCGTACGAACACCGAGATCGAGGAGCAGATCCAGGCCTCGGCTGAGCTGTCCACCGCCATCAAGGGGCTGGAGCAGCAGTACGACGCCTTCGCGGATGGCAGCGAGCGCGAGAATCTCATCGCCGAGTCGACGCCCATGCCCACGGGTGACGAGCTCGCCGCCCAGTTCGAGCGTTTTCTGGCCGAGCGCGACGACGAGTGACCCGCGCCCGCGGCGATACGCTGGGGCGATGAGCGACATCCGGGTCGGGCTGGTCGGCTACGGCACCGCCGGGGCCTTCTTTCACGCCCCGCTGATCCACGCCACGGCCGGCCTGGCGCTGGCGGCCGTCGTCACGCGCGACCCCGCGCGGCAGGCGGAGGTGGCCGCGAAGTACGGCGCGGCCGCGGTGGGCGACGTCGACGCGTTGTGGGGTCTGTGCGACCTGGTGGTGGTCGCCTCCCCCAACAGGACCCACGTGTCCACGGCCGGCGCGGCGCTCACTCGCGGCCTGCCCGTCGTCGTCGACAAGCCGCTGGCCAGGACCGCCGAGGAGGGCCGCGAGCTCGTACGCCTGGCCAAGGAGCGCGGTCTCATGCTGACCGTGTTCCACAACCGCCGCTGGGACGGCGACTATCTGACCGTGTGCCGGCTGGCCCGCGAGGGGCGGCTGGGCGAGGTGCTGCGGTTCGAGTCGAGGTTCGAGCGGTGGCGGCCGCGGCGCAAGGGCGGCTGGCGGGAGAGCGGCGGTCCTGAGGAGGCGGGCGGCCTCCTCTACGACCTGGGCAGCCACCTCATCGACCAGGCCCTGCACCTGCTCGGCCCGGCCACGCAGGTCTACTGCGAGAGCGACGTCAGGCGGGCGGGGGTGGCCGCCGACGACGACACGTTCGTGGCGCTGGCACACGCCGGCGGCGCCCGCTCGCATCTCTGGATGAGCTCGATGGCCGCCAGGCTTGGCCCTCGGTTCCGGGTGCTGGGGTCGGCGGGCGCCTTCGTGAAGTACGGGATGGACGTCCAGGAGGAGCGGCTGCGGGCCGGGGCCGCGCCCGGCACGCCCGGGTTCGGGGACGACGAGGAGTCACGCTGGGGGCAGCTCGGCACCGAGCCCGACCACCGCACCGTGCTCACCGAGCCGGGCGCCTACCTCGACTTCTACCGGGGTGTGGAGGCGGCGCTGCGCAAGGGCGGCGCGCCGCCCGTCGACCCGGAGAGCGCGGTCGACACGCTGGCCGTCATCGAAGCGGCCCGCCTGTCGGCCACGCAGGGGATCGTCGCCCACCTGAGCTGATGGCCGGGCTCGTCGCCCCCTGAGCCGGCGGGCGCAGGGGGTCGGCGTCCATCCGGGCTTACGGCGGCCGGGGCCGTCAGTCACGCAGGCGGGAGCGCATGGCCTCGGTGTCGGCGCCGGTCCAGCCGCGCCCGGCCAGCCATTCGAGCGGCCCGCCGAACCGGTCGTCGAGCACCCCGAGGAACTGCTCGATGTACCCGGCCCGCGGCATGTGGTCGTCGGCAGGGCGCGAGTCGAGGTCGCCGCGGTAGGTGTCGCTGCCGCGCAGCCGCTTCAGTATGAGCTCAAGCCGTTCCCCCGTGGCCACGTAGTCCTCGACGATCGCCTCCCTGGTCGCCCCCGCCACCTCCAGGGCGAGTGCCGACAGCACACCCGTGCGGTCCTTTCCGGCCGCGCAGTGCACCAGGGACGCGCCGTCGCCGAGCGCCATCGCGCGCAGCGCGGCGACCACGGCGTCGGGCCGGTCACGCAGGTAGCCGAAGTAGAAGCCGGTCACCCGCAGCTCCTCGTCCAGCCCGCGCTCCACCCACGGCAGCACCCGCTCCCCGTCGATGGCGTCGGCCTCGACGTCGGTGTGCCGGCCTCCCTCGGCGAACAGGGTCAGGTGGTGGTGCCGCACCTCGGGCACCCGCGTCAGCGGCCCGGGGCCCTCCAGCGACACCTCCGCGTTCGAGCGGAGATCCACCACGTGCCGCAGGCCCAGCTCGTCGACGAGCAGCGTCACGTCGCCGGGCGTGAGCCCCTGCAGGTTGTCGGCACGGAAAACTCGCCCGCGACGGGTGCGTCCGCCGTCTCGGGTGGGCAGTCCGCCCAGGTCACGCGCGTTGACCGCGCCTTCCAGGTCTATCCACCTCGTCATCTCGTCCATTATCGCGACCCTATATGTCCGTCATGATGAGCAGAATCGCCGTCCATAACGCAGCATGAACATATGGATCCGCGAGCTCTGCCTCCACGGCTGGTCATCGATCCGACGCTGCCACCGGCGATCTCGATCGAGCTGCGGTCGAGCCCGCACCTGCTCCGGATGGCGAGATCCGGCCGGCAGCCGGACACCACGGGCCATCCCGCCCTGATCTTCCTGCTGCCCTGCTTCCTGCTGGTGCTCTCCCTGCTGACCAGATCACCGTTGTTGTTCCTGGCGGGCACCGGCGTGGGGATGATCGTGTTGTTCCGCTGGATGGCTCAGGACACCTACAGCAGATCGACCAGGCGGAAGCTCCGCGTCGCCCAGGCCCACGCCGACCGCTACGTCCTGCCGGAGGACCTCGACCATCCCTGCCAGATGTTGCTGCGCAGGGCGCAGAACGCCGCCGAGGCCGTCCTCGGTTCCCGGGTGCACGCGGCGGGTCTGATCGACACGGTCGACAACCGGGTGTCACTGCCGGAGGAGGTCTGGCAGATCGCGCACCGGCTGCGGCGGCTGTCGGCCATGCACGCCGAGCAGGGCAGGATCATCCCCCGCGAGCTGCCGGCCGGCATGGAGGACGCGTTCAGGCCCTACACCAAGGCGCTCGACGCCGCGTGGACGTCGCTTGCGCGGCGCGTACGCCACCTGGAGAAGTACGCCAAGCAGGTGCGCAAGGCCGACAAGGCGTACTCCGCCCACCGGCGGCTGGAGGCGCTGGCCGCCAGAACCCCCGAATACCAGGCGCTGATCGCCGACACCGTGCGCGACGAGATGGCGTACGAGCGCATCAGGGAGCTGACCGACCATGCGTCGCACGTACGCAAGATGTTCGAGGAGAGCATCCTGCAGGCGAGGCAGGCGGCGGGCGAGCTGATCAGGAGTCCGCTCACCTGAGCCCTTCCGGGCCCTCGCGGGTGATGCGAGCGGATGGGGTACGGCCTGCGCCGGCCGTACCCCATCGTTCGCCTACAGGCCGATCACGTGGCAGGTGGCCGTCATCGTCTTGCCGGGATCGCTCTCCGAGGTGGCGGTGAGCTTGACCCTGGCCAGCCGGGCGCCGCCGGAGTCGCGTACGGCGTTCACGGTGACGAGCTCGTGCTTGCCGAACGCGACGGAGGCCAGGACGTTCGGCAGCTGGGCGGTCCAGCCCTTGCCCTGCACCTCGGCCTTGAGCCGGTAGACGTCGGCGTTCAGGTAGGCGCTGACGTCCTCGGGGTGCTGCCCCTGCGCGGGGGCGGCCCTGCCGGTGTTGAACAGCGGGAACTTGCAGGTGGACAGGTTCTTGCCGGTGGGGATGCCGGCGGCGGGCAGCACCTTGACGCCGCGCCGCTGCGGGCCGGAGCCGTCGAGCGAGCGGATGGCGACCGTGTACGACAGGGCGCCGTCGCGGCGGCGCTTGAGGTCGGTGACGTAGAAGTGCAGCCGGTTGGCCTCGTCGACGTACTCGTACTCGCTGCCGGAGTCGGTGCCGGCGTGGAAGAGGGCGTCGGAGAGCTGGCGGTAGTCGCCGATCGTGATGGGCACCTTGGTCCCGTCGGGCATGACGTAGTCGGTCATGCCGATGTCCTGCGGGTTGGCGTCGATCACCCACTCGAACGGCGCCCGGTCCTCGTTCTTGGTCTTGGCCAGCAGGACGCCGGAGTCGGGTGTGAAGGAGTCGGAGCCCATGCGGTCCACGACCTCGACCGTGTAGTTCTCGTAGCCGCCGCCGTCGCAGAGGGGGTCGGTGCGCGGGTCGCAGGCCGGGCTCTTGTCACCGGTGTCGAAGGAGACGTTGACGCCCGACAGCTCCTTCTTGCCCGGCTGGACCGCGCGGGCCAGCACCTCGGCGGTGACCATGCCAGACTCGTCGAGCGCCTCGCGTGACAGGCGCAGCACGTTCCGCTCGTCGATCATCTCCAGCTTGATCTTGTTGCGGAGCATGTGCTGGGCGCCCATGGACGCGCCGGCGGTCGGGGGGATCAGCCAGCGCGAGTGCGGGCCGCCGGGGCCGTTGAAGCTGCCGCGGCTGAGCATCTCCCACACGCCGGTGTACGCCCTGCGCGGCGGCACGCCGTACGGGTTGTTGTAGTTGTCGGCGATGCCCATGATGTGGCTGAGCTCGTGGGCGTAGACGGCCATGCCGGAGCTCTCGGCCTGCACCGAGTCGATGCCGAAGCGGGCGTTGGGCCAGAAGGTGGAGCCGGCCTGCCACGAGGTCCAGTCGACGTAGCGGGTGTCGACCCAGTTGGGCAGCGCGGCGTCCGGCGGACCCCACTCGTCGGGCACGTCCTCTTTTGTCGGGAATTTCATCATCCCGAATTCCTGCCAGGTGGACGACTCGTCCTGGCCGGCGCTCAGGTAGAAGACGAAGTCGAACTGCTCGGCGGTCTTCTGGCCGACGTCGGCGATCCAGGCGGCGTTGCCCTCGGTGCGCAGGTTCCTGTTGCAGGAGTCGCCCGCGGGGCACCCGTTGCCGCCCTGGAACTCCATGGCGTACTCGTGGTCCTTGCCCGACATCATGTAGGGCCCGAACCCGGTCAGCTCCACGCCGTACCTGCCGCCCGAGTCCTCCATCCAGTACTCGTGGATGGTGTGTCCCTTGTTGAGCTTGTTCGGGGTGTTGAGGAAGTCCCGGTAGAACGTGGCCACCTCGTCACGGGGGATGTCGTGGGCCTCGGCGCTCGGGTTCCCGAAGATCGTCGAGCCTTGGGCCTGCGTCGCCACGAACGGCTGGTTGGGGTAGTCGAGCAGCACGAGCGCGCCCTTGAAGGTGCGCGTCGACCCCTTGACGGAGGGATCGGCCCAGTTGGTGCCGGGCGGCTTCTTGTAGTCCGCCCACGTCATGTGGTCGGGGTTCTTCCAGTTCTGCGGGTCGATGGGCTTGATGCCGCCGGGCGGGCGGGTGCGCCGGGCCTCGGCGTCGTCGGGTGCGTCGACCTGCCAGGGCTGGGTCTTCGGCCAGTGGTCCTGGCGCCAGGGGTACTCGGGATCGGTGGGGGGTGCTGCGGAAGCAGGGGTCGCCATGAGGCTCACCGGGATCATCACGATGATCGCGGGTAAACCCGTCAGCAGCTTCTTCAGGGCGTTCACGGATTGACGGTATAGAGGGAATTGTCGGAGATCAACGATCAGACGACTGCGGTTGGGCGACTTCGCCGAGCGAGCGATTCGCACTGTTCGTCCTGATTGCGGGCATATACCGCCTTCACGTTTAATGCCTGGAGGGGAAGTCTCGCCAGGAGTCCTGATGCCGTCTGCCGAACGTGCCGGTCCAGCCCTGGGCAGGCGCGCGCCCGCCGCCGTCCTCCTCCACTCCGCCCCGCTCGTCGTGCCCGTCAGCACCGGGCCCGTCCGCGACGGCGCCGTGGTGACCAAGGGCGAGCGGGTGCTCGCGGTCGGCCCGCGAGCGGAGCTGCTCGCCTCCCACCCTGCCGCGGAGGAGTTCCGGTGGCCGGGGATGATCGTCGCGGGCCTGGTCGACGCGTGCTCCGCCGGCCCGTCGGACGTGCCGGGGGTCACCGCGCGGGGCGGCGTGCTCTCCGACCTGGCCGACGGCCCGGCGCTGCCCGGGATCTCGTACGTCGAGGTGACCAGCGCCGGCGAGGAGGAGTGGGAGGAGCACGACAGGGACGCGGTCATCACCGCCATCCGCGAGGTGGACCGGCCGCCCTGCGTGGTGGGGATCGCCGCCCACGCCCGCGACCCGCAGGTGCTGGAGGACGTGGCCGTGCTGGCCAGGACGTTCGGGCTGCGGCTGCTGGTCCGCCTGGACCGCCACTCCCCCGCCGAGCTGGACGAGGCCGGGGTGCTCGGCCCGCTGTGCCACGTCGCGAGCGCCAGGTCGCTGGACCCGGGCGAGCGCAAGCTGCTGCGGCTACGCGGGACCGCCGTGGCGCTCTGCCCGCCGGAGCCGTCACAGGTGCAGGACGTGCTGGCCCTGCTCGACGAGGGCAACACCGTAGCCTTCGGCAGTTGCGCCCCGCCCGGCACACCGCCGACCGGGCCGCTGGGGCTGGCCGGGGCGATCAGGAGCGAGGCGAGGAAGCTCGGCCCGCGGCCCAAGGAGCTCGACCGCCGGCTGGTCGAGGCCGCCACTCTGGGCGGCGCCGCAGCGCTGGGCATGGACGGGGGCAGGGGCAGGATCGGATCGCTGGCCGCCGGCGCCCGCGCCGACTTCGCCGTCTTCGACGCCCGCGGACGTTACCCGTACGCGGCCCTGCTCTCCCAGCCGCCCTGTCTCGGCACCGTCGTCGGTGGCGTGATCACCCGCGGGCGCTGAACCGCCGGCTCACCTGAACTGGGCGTCCACCAGGCGGAGCAGCCCTCGCAACCGCTCGCGCTGCTCCTTCGACAACACCGCGAACAACTCCTCGCCCGCCTGCCCGCGCGCCTCGCGCGCCCGCTCGGCCAGCTCGCGTCCCTCCGGCGTGATGACGACCAGTGTGGAGCGGCGGTTGGCCGGATCGACCTGCCTGAGCGCCAGGCCCGACTCCTCCAGCGCGTCGACGACGGGCGTGAGCGAACGCGGCACGATCCGCAGCTCGTCGGCGAGGTGCACCATCCGCAGCGGCCGTTCGGCGTCGGCCAGCACCCGCAGCGCCCGCGCCTGCCCGGGGCTGAGCCCGAGCGGCTCCAACCGGCGCGCGTAGCCGTGCCGGAGCCGCCTGCCGACGAGCTGGAAGAGCTCCGCGAGCTCCGTGTCTGCCATACCGACAAGCTTAGCGGGAACAACTATGAGCTAACCTCTGTTTGAGCTGACATCAGAAAGGAGTCTCCCTTGGCGGACGAACCACGCGCGCCGCTCGGGCGCATCGCCGCACTGTTCGGCGCCTATCGCGGCCGCCTCGCCATGGTGGGCCTGTTCATCCTGCTGTCGTCCCTGGTGTCGCTGGCCTCGCCGTTCCTCCTGCGCGAGGTTCTCGACGTGGCCATCCCGTCGAAGGACACCGGGCTGCTCGCGCTGCTGGCCCTCGGCATGATCCTCGTGGCGGTCGCGACCAGCGTCTTCGACGTGCTGCAGACGCTGATCTCGACCACGGTCGGCCAGCGCGTGATGCACGACCTGCGCATCGCGGTCTACGGGCACCTGCAGCGCATGTCGCCGGCGTTCTTCACCCGTACGAGGACCGGCGAGGTGCAGTCGCGCATCGCCAACGACATCGGTGGCATGCAGGCGGTGGTCACCACGACCGCCACCTCGATCATCTCCAACCTCACCACCGTGGTCGCCACCGTCGCCGCGATGCTCGCGCTCGACTGGCGGCTGACGGCGATCTCGCTCCTGCTGCTGCCGGTGTTCGTGTGGATCAGCCGCAGGGTGGGCGCGGAGCGCAGGCGCATCACCACCGAGCGGCAGCGCAAGCTGGCCGGCATGGCCTCCATGGTGCAGGAGTCGCTGTCGATCAGCGGCATCATGCTCGGCCGCACCATGGGCCGCTCGGACCAGCTCACCGAACGTTTCCGCAAGGCCTCCGACGAGCTGGCCGACATCGGCGTGCGGTCGGGCATGGCCGGGCGCTGGCGGCAGTCGTCGATCCAGATCGTCATGGCCGCCATGCCCGCAGTGACCTACTGGGCCGTGGGTCACACCGGCGTCATCTCGGTGGGCACGCTGGTGGCGTTCACGACGTTGCAGACCCGCCTGTTCCGCCCGGCGGTGTCGCTGCTGCGGCTGGGCGTCGAGGTGCAGAGCTCGCTGGCGCTGTTCGGGCGGATCTTCGAATATCTGGACCTGCCGGTGGACATCCATCCGGGCACGCGCACGCTCACCGGCGTACGCGGGGAGGTGTGCTTCGAGAACGTCGGCTTCTCCTACGGCGACGCGCCCACGCTCACCGACGTGGACATCACCGTCCCGGCCGGCTCGTCCCTGGCGATCGTGGGCGAGACGGGCTCGGGCAAGACCACCCTCAGCTACCTGCTGCCCAGGCTCTACGACGTGACCGGCGGGCGGGTCACGATCGACGGTGTGGACGTGCGAGAGCTGACGTTCGAGACGCTGAGCGACGCGGTGGGCGTGGTGTCGCAGGAGACGCACCTGTTCCACGCCACTGTCGCCGACAACCTGCGTTTCGCCCGGCCGTCCGCCACGGACGAGGAGTTGGAGGAGGCCGCGCGGGCCGCCCGCATCCACGACCACATCGCCGCGCTGCCCGACGGTTACGACACGCTCGTCGGCGAGCGCGGCTACCGCTTCTCCGGCGGCGAGAAGCAGCGCCTGGCCATCGCCCGCACCCTGCTGCGCGACCCGCCGGTGCTCGTCCTCGACGAGGCGACGAGCGCCCTCGACACGCGGACCGAACGGGCCGTGCAGGAGGCGCTCGACGCCCTCGCCCGGGGCCGCACCACGATCACGATCGCCCACCGCCTGTCCACGGTCCGCGACGCGGACCAGATCGTCGTGCTCGACCACGGCCGCGTCGTCGAGCGCGGCACCCATGAGGAGCTGGTGGCCCGCGCCGGCCACTACGCCGCCCTCGTCAGCCGGGACCGCCCGCTCGAACTCGCCTGAACAACCCAGACAGTGTCTTGCCTCACATTCCGGTCTGATCGGAATCCGCCTCCCGGAACGCCGTGTTCAATCCCCCGGATCATCGTCAAGGCAAGGATCGTTCGTGTCTCCCTCCTCCCCCACGTTCAGGGCCCTGCGTCACCACAATTACCGGCTCTGGGCGGGAGCCGACATCGTCTCCGTGACCGGCACATGGATGCAGGTTCTCGGCGTCAACTGGCTCATCCTCACGCTGACGGGCTCGGCGACCAGCGTCGGGCTGAGCCTCGTCATGCAGGCGCTGCCGACCGTGCTGCTGGGCATGTGGGGCGGAGCGCTGGCCGACCGCCTGCCGAGCCGGCCCGTGGTGATCGTCGCGCAGCTCGCGCACGCCGCGCTCGCGGCCACGCTGGCCGTGATCGCCCTGACCGGCGCTGAGTCCGTACTGCCGATCTACGGGGTGGCGCTGGCCGGGGGCGTGGTCACCGCGCTGGGCGGGCCCGCGCTCGGCCGGTTCGGCGCCCAGGTGGTGCCGCCCGCCGACCTGCCCAACGCGATGGCCCTGGGCTCCATCCTCAGCTCCGCCGGCCGCATCCTGGGCATGAGCCTGGCGGGGGCCCTGCTCCCGTTCACCGGCAACGGCGGGCTCTTCGTGATCAACGCGGCCAGCTTCTTCGTGGTGATCGCGGCGGTGGCGGCCATGCGCCGCGCCGAGTTCCACCCGCTGGCCACCGCGGAGCGGCAGGCCGGCGCCGTACGCGACGGCCTGCGGTACGTGCTGCGCACGCCGTGGCTGCTCGTGGTGCTGGCGCTCTGGTTCGTCTCGGGCAGCGTGGGCCGCAACTTCCAGGTCACCATGGCGGCCATGAGCGCCGGCCCTCTGGACGCGGGCGCCGGCGGCTACGGGCTGCTGTCCACCGTGTTCGCCGTCGGCACGGTGCTCGGCGGCTTCGTGGCCGCCTCCCGGCCCCACCTGACGATCCGGCTGCTGCTGGTCACGGCGTTCGTGACAGGGGTCGCGCAGGCGGTGAGCGGGCTGATGCCGGAGTTGTGGACGTTCGCGGCCCTGATGTTGCCGATCGCGGCGGGCGCGGTGACCGTCGACACCACGGTCTCGGCGCGGGCGCAGCTCGACAGCCCCGAGCCGATGCGCGGCCGGATCATCGCGGCGCTGTCGATCGTCAGCGCGGGGGCGGGCGCGCTCGGCGGGCCCCTGCTCGGCCGGCTCAGCGACACCATGGGGCCCAGGGCCGCCCTGGAGATCGGCGGGGTGGCCTGCGTGGCGGCGACGCTGCTCGCTGCGGCGGCGCTGGCCCGGCTGTCGGGCCGGACGATCAGACAGGCCGCCGGGCTGCGGCCGCGGCTGGAGAACGCCTGACCGTCCTGGCAAAATCCGGATCGCTCCACTTGCCTACATCTTCTGATGGAGTTAACCTATAACTGCAGTTGGAGGTTAGCTCCATCGAGAGAAGCAATGAGGAGGTTCAGAAATGCTCTTGACCTCAATCGACCCGTTCTTCCAGGAGTTCGAGCGGCAGTTCAGCCGGCTCGCCGGCCAGACCTTCGACAACGGCAGCGCCGTGATGCCCATGGACGGGCTGCGCCGCGACGACGATGTGCTGCTCCGCTTCGATCTCCCCGGCATCGACCCCGAATCCATCGAGGTCACGGTCGACCGCGGGGTGCTGAGCGTGAGCGCCCGCCGCGAGGAGGAGATCGGGGAGAACGAGCGGCAGTTCGTCCGCGAGCGCCCGATGGGCTCCTTCACCCGCCGCGTCTACCTGTCCGAGCACCTCGACAGCGAGAAGATCGACGCGGGCTACGCCAACGGCGTGCTGACCGTCCGCATCCCGGTGGTCGAGCGGGCCAGGCCTCGCAAGGTGGAGATCCAGCGAGGTGAGACGAGGGCCATCAAGGCCTGACACGCGGTCCGGGGGCGGGCTCCCCGGCCCGCTCCCGGATCACGAGGAGGGCCATGATGTCCGAGCTTCCTTTCGACGACGAACACGCGCCGCTCTACTCCCTCGGGCAGGTGGCGGAGATGCTCCAGGTCCAGCACGCCTTCCTGCGGCGGCTCGACCAGCACGACGTCATCAGCCCGAGCCGTTCCAGCGGCGGGCAGCGACGTTATTCCCGCCGCGACATCACGATCGTCCAACATGTCACCCGCATGACGGAGAAGGGCATGACGCTCATCGCCATCCGCCGCATCCTGGAGCTCGAACGCGAGCTCGCCGACGTGCGCCGGCAGCTCGACGAGACCCGTTCCCGGCTGAACGGCGAGCGGCGGTGACGTGACGCCCGCCTCCCGGGGCGGTCCGGAAAGGAGCATTCCGGACCGCCCGCCGGGTAGGGGCCGAGTATGACCGAACAACCTCCGGACCGATACGGCTACGCCGACGAACAGGAGATCGAGGTCGAGGAGTGGACCGACGACCTCGGTCTGCACCACGAGGTCGTCGGGGACGACCCTCAGCACAGAGACACGCTCGACGAGCGGCTGCGGCGGGAGGCGCCGTCACGGCTCCACGGGCCCCGGCCCCGGCATCGGCTGACCCAGCCGGACGAGGGGCTCGGACCCGACACGGACGACGAGGAACTCGGTGGGGACCAGAGCGGCGACACCGACGACCTCTCGGCGGAGGAACGCGCCGTCCGCATCGACCTCGACGAGGACCTCCCCTGAGACGGAAGGCGGCGCGTTCTGGGTCAGGCGAGACGGTGCAGGGCGGGCAGCAGGGCGTGCAAGTCGCCGGCGACCACGTCGGCGGCGGCGGCCTGCGGGCGTTCGGCGTGCAGGTGGCCCCATGGGCCGCGCCTGAGCAGCGCGGTCCGCATGCCGGCCGTCCTGGCCGGCAGCACGTCGTTGTCGAGCCGGTCGCCGACGTAGAGAATCTCGGCGGGCTCGCGGCCCGCGACCGCGGCGACCTTGGCGAAGAAGCCGGGCTCCGGCTTGGCGACCCCCCACCCGTCGGAGGTGTGCACGGAGTCGGCGGGCAGATCCATGGCGACGAGCGCGTCATAGGCGCGCTCCGGCTGGTTGCCCGCGATGACCACCTGGTATCCGGCCGCCCGGATGGCCGCCAGAGCCTCGCGCACGTCGGGGTAGAGGTCATCGGCGTCGAAGGTGTTGCGCATGCCATGGGGGTCGTCGCGCTCCCATGCGGCTTCCTCCCGGGCGAGGTCGAAACCGGGGCGTACGAGCTCGAAGGCGTCACTGTGCGGACGGTCCAGCGCGGCCATCCCCCCGAGCGCGCCCATCAGCGTGAACGGGCTGACGCCCAGCCGTTCGGCCCAGCGCGACCAGATGCGCGTCTCGCTGATCAGCGTCTCGCCGACGTCGAACACCACAGTCTTGATCATCGAACCCCCCGTTGCGCCACATAGACCACGGACCACGTCAGAGGGGATTTTTCCATGGATACGTAGCGTGGCACATCCGGCATCATGCCGTGAGCTTCTCCATCGCCTTGGCGATGCGTTTCTCCGACACCGGCGTCGGCGTGCCCAGCGTCTGGGCGAAGAAGCTCACCCGCAACTCCTCGATCATCCATCCGATCTCCACCACGTCGGAATCTTCGCGCCGGGCCGGATGGAGCTTCTGCCGCAGGTCGTGATAGTCGTCCTCGACCTTGTGCACGCGGTCCATCCACTCCTGGTCGCGCCACGGGTCCTCGGGCAGCTTCGTGAGCCGACGGTCGATCGCGCGAAGGTAACGCAGGACGTCGGACAGCCGCCGGTGGCCCGTGGCGGTGACGAAACCCGGGTGCACGAGCCGGGCGAGCTGGTCGCGCACGTCGTCGGTCGCCGCGCCCGGCCGCAGCGAGCCCAGGCGGACGCCCGCCGCGTGCCAGACGCTGAGGATCTGCTCCACCTTCCCCAGCACGTCGGCAGAGGTGTCGTAGAGGTGGGCACGTACGTGCTGGTAGAGGCGGTCGAAGCCGGCAGGGTCCCAGGCAGGGCCGCCCATGTCGTCCATGAGCTTGTCGACGGCCGCGTCGACCACGTCGTCGAACAACGCCACCGCCCCGCCGTGCGGGCTGCGTGAAAGGGCCAGCTTGGCCTGGTTGGACAGCCCGCCGAGCAGCGACTTGGCCGGGTTGGTGACGTTGAGCAGGAGCAGGCGGCGCACACCGGGCCAGTGGGAGCGGCGCTGCTCCGCCTCCGTCTCGAAGATCTTGACGGACACGGAGTCGCCCGCGTCGACCAGCGCCGGATAACCCTTCATCCGGCCCTGCTCGAACACCTTGGGCAGCGTTCCGCAACTCCAGGTGTGCAGGCCCGTACGCTCCAGGTCGTCGCCCGCCTCCGACAACGTCCGGCGCAGGCGCGGCGCGAGGCGGCGCTTCAGCGCGTCGAGGTCTTTGTCCTCGGCCACCGTGCGCTTGCGCTCGTCGATCACCCGGTAGGTGATGCGCAGGTGGTCGGGCACCTGGTCGAGCTGCCAGGCGTCGCGCGGCACCCGGATGCCGGTCAGGCGCAGCAACTCGCGCTCGACGGCCTCCAGCAGCGGCTCGCCTCCCGGTTCGGCCCCCTCCAGCACCTGCTTGGCGTAGTTGGGGGCGGGCACGAAGTTGCGTCGCAGGTTTTTCGGCAGCGACCTGATCAGCGCGGTGATCAGGTCTTCGCGCAGGCCGGGGATCTGCCAGTCGAAGCCGTCGGAACTGACCTGGTTGAGCACCTGGAGCGGCACGTGCACGGTCACGCCGTCGGCGTCGGCGCCCGGCTCGAACTGGTAGGTCAGCTTCATCCGCTGGCCGAGCTGGCGCCAGGTGTCGGGGTAGTCGCGCGTGCTGACGTCGGCGCCCTCGTTGACCAGCATGTCGGGCGAGAACGTGAGCAGGTCGGGCTGCTCGTGCCTGGCCTTCTTCCACCAGGAGTCGAAGTGGCGCGCGGAGACGACGTCGGCGGGCACCCTCTGGTCGTAGAAGTCGAACAGCGCCTCGTCGTCCACCAGGATGTCGCGGCGCCTGGCGCGGTTCTCCAACTCCTCGACCTCTTCGAGCAGCCGGCGGTTCTCCTTCAGGAACCTGTGGTGGGTGTCCCAGTCGCCCTCGACGAGCGCGTGCCTGATGAACAGCTCGCGCGACAGGTCGGGGTCGATGCGGCCGTAGTTGACCTTGCGCCCGACGACCAGCGGCACGCCGTACAGGGTGACCTTCTCCAGAGCGATGACGGCGCCCTGGTTCTTCTCCCAGTGAGGCTCGGAGTAGGTGCGCTTGACGAGGTGCTGGGCGAGCGGCTCGACCCAGCCTGGCTCGATCCTGGCGTTGACGCGCGCCCACAGGCGGGAGGTCTCGACCAGCTCGGCCGACATGAGCCACTGCGGCTGCTTCCTGGCCAGGGACGAGCCGGGGAAGATGGCGAAACGGGCGTTGCGGGCACCGATGTACTCCTGGATCGGCCTGCGGCCGTCCTGGCCGCGCTTCTCCATGACGTCCTTGACGCCGATGTGCGACAACAGCCCGACGAGCAGTGACGCGTGCACCTGCTGGGGGTCGGCCGGCCGGCTGTCCGGCTGGGCGCCCAGCGCCTGGCGGAGCTGGCTGGAGATGTCCTGCCACTCGCGGACCCGCAGGTAGTTGAGGAACTCCGCCTTGCACAACCGCCGGAACGCGCTGGACGACAGCTCCTTCTGCTTGTCGCGCAGGTAGTTCCACAGGTTGAGGTAGGCCATGAAGTCGGACTCGGGGTCGGCGAAGCGGCGGTGCTTCTCGTCGGCCTGCTGCTGCTTGTCTGCGGGCCGCTCGCGCGGGTCCTGGATGGACAGGGCGGCGGCGATCACCATGACCTCGCGAAGGCAGCCGTTCTTCTCCGCCTCCAGGACCATGCGGCCCAGGCGGGGGTCGACGGGCAGGCCGGCCAGCTTGCGGCCGATGGGCGTGAGCTGGCCGTGGGCGTCGAACGCGCCCAGCTCGTGCAGCAGGTTGACGCCGTCCTTCACCTGCCGGCGGTCGGGCGGCTCGACGAACGGGAACGCCTCGATGTCGCCCAGCCCGATGGAGGTCATCTGGAGGATGACCGAGGCGAGGTTGGTGCGCAGGATCTCGGGGTCGGTGAACTCGGCCCGGTTGAGGAAGTCTTCTTCCTCGTAGAGGCGGATGCAGATGCCGTCGGAGGTGCGGCCCGAGCGGCCCTTGCGCTGGTTGGCGCTGGCCTGCGAGATGGCCTCGATCGGCAGGCGCTGCACCTTGGTGCGGTGGCTGTAGCGGGAGATGCGGGCGTAGCCGGGATCGACGACGTATTTGATGCCGGGGACCGTGAGCGAGGTCTCGGCCACGTTGGTCGCCAGCACGACGCGGCGGCCGGTGTGGCGCTGGAAGACGCGGTGCTGCTCGGCGGCGCTCAGCCGGGCGTAGAGCGGCAGGACCTCGGTGCTCCTGAACTCGGCCTTGGCGAGCGCGTCGGCGGCGTCGCGGATCTCCCGCTCGCCCGACAGGAACACCAGGATGTCGCCGGGGCCCTCGCCGATCAGCTCCCTGCAGGCGTCGACGATGCCCTGCGTCTGGTCGTCGTCATCGTCGAGCGGGCGGTAGCGCACCTCGACCGGGTAGGTGCGGCCGGAGACCTCGATGATCGGCGCGTCGTCGAAGTGACGGGAGAACCGCTCGGGGTCGATCGTCGCGCTGGTGATGACGACCTTGAGGTCGGGGCGCTTGGGCAGCAGCTGTTTCAGGTAGCCGAGGATGAAGTCGATGTTGAGGCTGCGCTCGTGGGCCTCGTCGATGATGAGGGTGTCGTACTGGTCGAGCATGCGGTCGTGCTGCAGCTCGGCCAGCAGGATGCCGTCGGTCATCAGCTTGACCAGGGTGCGGTCGCCGGCCTGGTCGGTGAAGCGCACTTTGTAGCCGACCACGCCGCCCACCTGGCCGTCGCCGGTGCCGAGCTCCTCCGCGATGCGCTCGGCGACCGTGCGGGCGGCGATGCGGCGGGGCTGGGTGTGGCCGATCAGCCCGCGCACCCCCCGCCCCAGCTCAAGGCAGATCTTGGGGATCTGGGTGGTCTTGCCGGAGCCCGTCTCGCCGGCGATGATCACGACCTGGTGGTCGCGGATGGCCTCGAGGATGTCGTCCTTGCGCTGCGCAACCGGCAGGTTCTCCGGATAGGCCACCTTCGGTACGGCTTCGCGGCGGCGTACCAGCCGCTGCTCGGCTCGCTCCAGGTCGGCGAGGATGTCCGCGACGATCTTGTCGCGGGCGTCGCGCGAGCGCACCCGGCGCATGCCGTCGAGCCTGCGCCGCAGCCGCCGCTCGTCGCGGGGCGCGAGGCCGGGCAGGCGGGACTGGAGGTCGGCGAGTGGAGAGGAGGACAACGAAGACGTTCCCATACTGCTTTCAGGATATTTGAGCCCCGCGTCCCCGGAGCCAACCGCCCATGGTGCCCGACCTCGCCCGCCCGCGCATCCCAATATCCCGGCGCGCCTCAGGATCGGAGGGGTGCGGCGGCGCAGGCCGCGCCGATGATGCCGGCCTCGTTGCGGAGGTCGGCGGGCACCACCGGTGTGTCGAGGGTGATGTGCGGCAGGAACTTGCCGGCCTTCTTGCTCACGCCGCCCCCGATCACGATCAGCGAGGGCGTGAAGAGCATCTCGACGTAGCGCAGATATTCCTCCACCCGCCCGGCCCACGCCTTCCAGCTGAGGTCCAGGTCTTCCCGGACCTGCGCCGACGCCCGGTGCTCGGCGTCCTTGCCGCGCACCTGCAGATGCCCGAACTCGGTGTTGCGGACGAGCCGCCCGTCGGTGAACAGGGCGCTGCCGATGCCCGTGCCGAAGGTCAGCACGAGCACGGTCCCCTGACGGCCTCTGCCCTGGCCGAACGTCATCTCCGCCATGCCGGCCGCGTCGGCGTCGTTGAGCACGGTGGCCCCGCCGAAGAGCACGGCCGCGTCGACGCCCTCCCAGGAGCGGTCGACGTTGGCGGCCGTCAGGACGACGCCGTCCACCACCACGCCGGGAAAGGTGACGCCGACGGGGCCGCTCCAGCCGAAGTGTTTGACGATCGACGCGACCACGTCGGCCACCTCGCCGGGCTTGGAGGGCCGGGGCGTCGGAATGCGCAGACGCTCTTCTGTCAGCTTGCCGGCTTCCGTGTCGACCGGCGCGCCTTTGATGCCGGAACCGCCGATATCGATGCCCAACACGTCCATGTTCATTCTCTCCCCGCGCGATGCGGGAAAACTCCCGCGACGCCATTTCCGGACCTGACTGAACCCAATTCCCGCCCCCCACGTATCTCGCGTCACAAGCGCTAACTAGGAGGCAACGGATGCGGCCACGCATCATCACACTCTGCGCTGTTGCGGTCGTTCTGGGAGCGACTCTCACCACTCCCGCACACGCCACCACCAGGACGCGTTTCGACGTCATCAACCTTGTGTCGGACGTCAAGGGCAAAGCCCCTGTCACCGACCCCAAGGTCGTCAACCCGTGGGGCCTGGCCATGGGCAAGACTCTGTGGGTGTCCAACACCGGCACCGGCACGGCCACCGTCTACTCCGGCACGGGCAAGAAGGAGGAGACGGAGGTGGCCATCCCGGGCGGGGCCCCGACTGGCCAGGTGTTCAACCCCGGCGACGGCTTCACCGTGAAGGGCAAGCCGGCCACGTTCATCTTCTCCAGCCCGAGCGGCGCCATCACCGGCTGGAACGCGGAGGTCGACCCGGCCAACGCGGTCATCGCGGCGTTCACCCGGGGCGCCGACTACAAGGGGCTGGAGCTGGCCGAGACCGACGACGGAGCCTTCCTGCTGGCCGCCGACTTCGCCGGTGGGCGCGTCCACGCCTTCGACGAGGACTTCGAGCGCATCCGGCTGTCGCGCTGGCAGTTCAGGGACAAGGCGGTCCCCTCGACCTACAAGCCCTACAACGTCGCCGTCGTCAACGGCAACGTCTGGGTGTCCTACGCCCTGCGCGACAAGGCCACGGGCAAGCCCGTGTTCGGCGAGAGCAAGGGGTTCGTGAGCCGCTTCGACGGCAACGGACGCCTCACCGGGCGCATCTCCAGGGTCGGGCTCAACGCCCCCTGGGGGCTGACCGCCGCGCCGAAGGGCTGGGGACAGTACGCCGGGGCGCTGCTGGTCGGCAACTTCGGCGACGGGACCGTGCACGCCTACAAGAGCGGCCGTCACCTGGGTGCCCTGCGCCTGTCGGACGGCAAGCCGATCGTCCTGCCCGGCCTGTGGGACCTCGAACCCGGCACCGCCGCCACCGGCGGCGAGAAGGCCCTGTGGTTCTCCGCCGGCATCGACGGCGCCAAGCACGGCCTGATCGGCGTGATCGCGCCGCAGGGCACGAAGGTGTCCTCGTCCAACGCGTCGAACGGCCCGTCGAAAGGCTCGTCGGGCACCCCTGCCCCCCGGTCGTCCAAGAGCCCGTACGGCGGGTACTGACCCGGCGCGCGCCCCCGCCCTCGCCTGACCGGTCGCGCAGGTCGCCGGCATGGGCGGGGGCGGCCCCGCCTCAACCCAGCACGGCCGCAAGGTCGCGGAAACCGCGGTAGTGCACGGCGGTCATGCCGAGCGCCCTGGCGGCCTCCACGTTCTGCAGCCGGTCGTCGACGAACAGGCAACGTCGGAGCTCGGCCCCGGCGCGCTCCGCGGCGATCTCGTAGATGCGCCGGTCGGGTTTGGCCACGCCGAGCCTGGCGCTGCTGACCACGTCGTCGGCGAAGCCCGTGAGACCCAGCTGGTCGAGGTGTTGTTCCAGGGTGTCCATCGCGTTGGTCACGATGACGACGGGCACCTTGTGCCGCGCCCTGGACAGCAGCGCCCTGACCTCCTCGTCCACCCAGAAGCGGATGCTCATGAACTCCCGGACGGCCTGGCGGGCCCGCTCGTCCCCGCCGAGCGCCACGACGATCGACTCCGCCCACTGGGCCTCGGTGACGTGCCCGAGCGTCGGCGGCATGATCAGCTCCGGGCAGAAGGCGGTCTTCATCAGGGGCAGGCCGTAGCGGGCCTCGATGTCGGCCTGCGCGGCGTGGTCGAAGTGGCGCAGCACGCCGTCGAGGTCGGACAGAACAGCGGCGAAGGGGAACACAGTCCCTCATTGTGCCGTGTACACCGTCCTGGCCAGTACCCATGACTTTCCGGCGCCGCCGAAGGTGCTCAGGTAACGGTCGGCACTACCATCTCCGAGACAGGATTCGGTATCGGAACGGTAGGGCATGGACGATCACCGGCTGCCACGCGAGCTGTGCGCACTGTTCGCCGACGGCGGCAGGGGGCGCGGGCTGCCCGCCGGGCTGCCGCCTGGCGACGTGGTCTGGCCCGACCCCGGCTACACCCGGCAGGGCGAGGCCGCGCGCCCGGCGTTCTGGATGAGCGACGACCCGGCGACGGGCGAGGACTGGGCGCTGCTGCGGGCGTGGCACGCGCACAGCGGCCTGTGGCCGGTGCTGCTGGACGAGTCGGCGCAGCCATGGGCGGTCGGGCAGGTCGTGCCGGACGATCCCCGCCAGATCGATCACTTCACCGCCGAGGGGTTCATGTCCGAGGTGTGGGAGGAGTGGGTGGCGCAGATGCCGAAGGAGGCGCTGGACGAGCTGGAGCCCTACGGCGCCATCTGCCCGGGTCCCGCAGCGCCCGGGGTACTGAAGGCCGAGCCCGGGGCGGTCGCCGACTGGCTGGCGGGCGAGCTGGCGGCCAAGGGGATGCCGCTGGGCCTGGTCGCCGCCGGCCGGGGCGCGGACGCGCTGGCGGTCATGGGCTGGCAGGGCGCGCTGCACCACAACGAGTGGATGGTCCCGCTGGCGGCGGTCGTACGCAGCTGGGAGGACCGGTTCGGGGCGCGCGTGGTCAGCGTCGGGTTCAACACGCTCGACCTGAGCGTGGCCGCGCCGCCGGACGACCCCGAGCACGCGTTACACGTGGCGGCGGAGCACTGGGCCTTCTGCCCGGACAACGTCGTCCAGGGGCCGGGCGACCTGCAGGGCTACGCCGAGCAGATCATGGGGCGGCACGCGTGGTCCTTCTGGTGGGACTGAGCCGGCGTCACGGTCATTCCCGCACCGCCGGGTTCACACGGAAAAGGAGCCGGCGCGGGGCCGGCCCGATCGAGGGTGCGGCGGCATCGCCGCGGCGCCCCCTGACGGGGCGCGGCGGCCCTCTGGTCCGGCGAGGCGGCGCGGCCCGTGCCGGCGCCTTTCGTGCCCTCGGCGCCGTTGTCCGGCGCCGAGCCGTCCAAGGGCCCGGCCGGCGAAGAAGCCGGGCCCTGTGTGGCCGCCGCCGTGCCGCCGGCGCCGCTCTCACGGCCGGCTTCACGGGATGCGCGCCACGGCGCCGTAGGTGCCGGACGAACTCGGTTGGTCAACGCAGGCGCTCTCGTGGCCGTCGGGCCGCCATTCCGGGACCCACACCAATCCCGGATCCACCAGCACCAGACCTTCGAGCAGCGCCTCAACCTCCTCCCTCGTGCGAATCGCGTGCCCGGGCAGCGTCATCGCCAACAGGTCGTGTATGGCGGGCAGCAACTCCGGGGGGATCGCGTCGAACGTGGTCTGCAGCAGCGACAGGTAGCTCCGTTCGGGAACGGCCTGCCGGATCCGCTTGATCACGTAGTGGAAGAACTCGTCGTCGTTCAGGCTGTGGGTCGACAGCAGCAGCACGGCCATGGGCCGGTCCCAGTCGAGGAACGTCTGCAGGACCCTGTCATCGAGGATGTCGTCGATCTCGCGTACGTCGCCCTCTACGACGCGTACGAGGTCGGTGACGGGCTCGATGGTCGCCCTCGCTCCGGCGAGCACCATCGGGTCGTTCTCGACGTACACCACACGCGGCGCCGAGACTTCCAGGGCGTCGCGGGCGATGTCGTGCAGTTGCCTGCCGGGCGGCAGGCCGCTGGGGACACCACTTCCGACGATCACGAACTGGTCCACACCCACGCTCGCCAGATGACGGACCACACGGCACAGATAGTGGAGCACGGCCCGTGCGGCCGTCGTCGTGATCGGGGCTGCCTGGTCGTACCGGCGTACCGCGTCACGGTCCGCCACGAAGTTGTTCTTTCCACCTGCGGCGGCGTCGAGAATACGGGTGATCCTTGCTTGGGTCGGCTCCAGCTTCGCCAGGTTTCGGATGGCACGCTGACGCATTGAGTGTTGCCCCTTTCCCCTCGCCCACTATCTCGGGAAAAGCTGTCCTTTCGGACCCCACTCGATGACCCACACCATATGATCCTCGCTACGGAGCAGATGACAACACGAAAAGCCATTAGTTTTCGGTATATATGCGTTACCCTGCCTCGCGCATAATGATCATTTACGCGGGAAAGAGATCATTTTCCCAGCGAACGCGAAAGTCGTTCGCGATGGGAATTCAACACCTCGACGGTCTCTTCGCGGGTGGTCGTCGTCACCGACAGCTTGGTGAAGGCCTGGTGGTACGACTCCACCGCGCCGGCCTCGGTGACCAGCTCGTCGGACTCGATGCCGTGGGCGCACGCGATGTCCGCCTCGAACTCCTCGGCGAAGCGCCAGATGGTGAACGGGCCGGTGCGCGGCACGTACGCCGGATCCTCCATCGGCACGACGTGCAGCGAGACGTTGGGCCGCTTGGTGTGGTCGAGCAGCAGGTCGAGCTGGCGGAGCTGGACGTGCGGCCCCGCGATGGAGCGGGCCAGCACGCTCTCGTCGACGATCGCCCACACCACCGTGCCGCTCTGGTCGGCCATGGCCTCCTGGCGGGCCAGGACGAGGGCGAGCGCCTCGTCGACCGTCCGCTGCCCGAGGATCGCCGGCCCGGCCGCGGCGATGGAGGCCCGGGCGTAGTCGTCGGCCATCAGCAGCGGCGGGACGAACTGGTTGTGGTAGGTGCGGATCACGGTGGCGCGTTGTTCGAGCGCGTACGCGGCGGCCAGCCAGACGGGCACCGAGTGCGCGTCGTACCAGGCGGTCTCGCGCTCGCCCCTTGCCAGCGACATCACGTAGTCGCGGACGGGCGGGGCCGTGACGCCGTAGACGGTGAGCAGGCGCTCGGCCGTGATGGGCGCCGGCGCGATGCGGCCCTCCTCGATGGCGGGGATCGCGGCCGCGCCCTTGCCGAGCGCGGTCTCCACCTGCTCGACGGAGAGCCTGGCGGCCTTGCGCAGGGCGTGCAGCCGCTTGCCGAGGGCCCTGCACTGCGGATCGCTCAGCGGCGCCGCCGCGTCGGGGATGCCGGTGGCGGGCGCGGGCTCGTCGGACAGGCCCTCGGCCCTGCGGGCGAGCTCGACCACGCCGTGCAGCACGGCGAGCGAGCTCTCCGACAAGCCCGAGACGGACCGGCCGAGGGTGGCCGCGCGCACCTGGAGCTCCTCCACGGTGCCCGACTCGAGGTAGTCGTCGCCCACCAGCCAGCCGACGCTCACCTGCAGGCATGACGCCAGCGCCCTGAGCACCTGGAGCGTCGGGTTGGTCTGCTTGCCGGTGCGCAACTGGCTGACATAGGCACGCGTGATCGGAATGCCCGCCTCCGTCAGAGTGGAGGCGACCTGCGCGCCGGTGAAGCCGCGCTTGGTCAGCGCGAGATCGAGCCGTTCGGCGAAGTTCGCCACGGCACACCTCCTACCGCCCGTGAACTTTTCCAGCGTAAGGGACGGGGGCCTCACTGTCCCCTGCCACGCGGGCAAGCTCTGCCCAGCGAGCAGGTATCAACTTATGCGCAAACTGTCAGTTGACACAGCCCCCTCCGTCAGCAGACTATCGGAGCGCATGGAAAGTGTGGCTTAACAGCCGGATGGTTCTGGAAGAAAGTCCTCGACGAGGAGGTGGCCGGACGTGACCATGGATACCTCGGGCAGTTCCTGGTTCCAGGAGGATCCGGCCCCGAGCAGGCAGGAGCAGGTGGTCCAGCGCATCTGCGTGCGCGTCGCCGGTTCCGGCGTGCACGTCGCGAGCCTGCCGCTCGGCGGTGTCCAGGTCTGGCTCGACAGCCCTCGTCACCGCTGGCGCTTCTACCACCGGATGGCCCGCGAGCTGCGGCTGGCCGGCTGGCACACGGAGACGGGACCTGATCGGCTGCTGTTGCTCGGGTGGAGTGCGGTCTGCCTGAGCCACCGGGCCAGGATGCTGAGGGCGGCCCTGGCGGGACGGCTGACCGACTTCGACAGGACGGCGTTCACCGCCGTCATGATCGCCACCAGCCTGAGCCACAGAGGTTTCCCCGCCGACGACCTTCCCGGCGAGGTGGAGGCCCGCTGCGGCGACGCGCTGCGCTGGCCCGCCCGGCTGGCCGATCTCGACGGGCTCGAACGCGGGTCGTCCCTGGAGCCGCTGCGGCTCAGGCTGGCCCAGGTGGCCGGGCTGGAGGCCAAAGTGGCCCGGCGTTGCGGCGAACATCTCGCCCTCGCCTCGAAGGTCGCGCGTACGGTGGCCGGCGGTGCGGCGCCGGCCAGAGCACACACACGGGAGCCGGCCGACTCCGGCTCCTCCACGGCGGGACTGACGGAGCGCATGGTCGGCGTCAGCGTCCCCAACAGCGTCCCTGATAGGGCCCTGAGCGCGGGAACGGCCCGATGAGGCGGGCCTTCCCTTCCGGCGGGCCGGGCGCGACGGCGCTCGGCACGCACCGTTACTGCCAGGACGCGGCGGTGGTCGTCACGACCGCGTCCCGGCAGGCCTTGACCGGTGGGCGGCCGGTCAGAGGCACCTATGCGCCGGCCCCGGCGCTTCCTCGCCCCTCCGGCATCGTGCGGCACGTGCCCGACCTAGTCGGCGCGGTGCTGTTGACCAGCGCGGTAGCGGCTGGCGTGCTGGTCAAATCGAGGGGTTGCGCCTGGGGTCGGTATACGTCGCGTGCGCCGGACCAGGCGGACGCATCCGCGGTGCCGCGCGTGAGGTCGTCCACGACCTCCCGCCGGCACCGCGCGAACGCGGCAGGCCTGCCGGCGAAGGCGGCGACCCAGGTCGCCCGGCCCCGCCGGCGAGCCACCGCGCTCGCCGCCACCGGCACGGAGGCGGTGCGGGGTGGGGAGATCGGCGTGACGGGCGCCACGGTACTGATCGACCGGCCGTTTCTGAGGCCGGCGCCCAGGCACGCCTCCGTGCGGGTGGCCGTTCCACCGGCCGCCGTCTTGCTCGCCGCCACGGCGCTGGTGCGGGTCGCCGTGGCGTCGGGCCGTGAGACCGAACCTCGATCTCCACGCGCGGCGGAAGAGGGGCCGGCGATCAGCCGCCGGCTCCTCGACCGGTCGCGCGCCCCAATCGAGCGAGTACGGAGCGCCGCCGGCCGACGACCGGCGGGCCGCCGAGTTTCCCGGCATGTCCCCTTACAGGGTCATCGACCCGCGAACGACAGGAGCGATCATGCTCACCGATGAACTGCGCAGGCCGCAGCCGCACGAAGTGCACGCCCGGGGCGTCCGGCCCGGCGCGCCGCCACCGTCCGGGGGCGAGGACCAGAACGGCGATCCGCCGCCGCCGGAGCCCGCGCGCAGCGTGCACCGGCTGCGCCGCATCCGGCAGGTGTCCGTCCAGGCCATCACCGAGATCGACCAGGCCCTGAGGCATCGCGCCCAGTGACCTTCCCGCCTTCACCTCGCAGGAGGAACCCCATGCGCACCGTCGTCGCCCCCGGACCCGCACGTCGCGGGGGGGTGCAGTGAGCCGCGGCAGGGTCGGGGTGATCGTGGCGCCCGCGAACCCCTCCGCGGAGCCCGAGCTGACCCGTCTGCTCGGGTCGCGTGCCGACATGCACGTCACCCGCTTCCCCGTCCAGAACCCGATCCCGGCGGCCCGGCCCCCGCTGTCCGCGCGGCGCCCCGGGCCCGCGCTGGCCAAGCGGCTGGAGGGCTACAACGAGGCCCTGCCCGCCATGGTGCACGCGTTCGACGGCCTGCCGCTGAGCGCGATGGTCATGGCCTGCAGCGAGCCGCGTTACCTGCTCGACCCCGACCAGGACCGCGAGCAGTGCGACGAACTGACGGCCAGGACCGGAGTGCCGTTCGCCTCCGCCACGCTGGCGGCGCGGGAGGCGATGGAGCACCTCATGGTGAGCGACATCGTCCTGGTCTCGCCCTACCAGCCGTGGTTGACGGAACTGGCCGAGCGGTTCTGGAAGAAGGCGGAAATCACCGTCACCCAGGTGGTGCAGGTCCGCGCGGCGGGCGGCTACTCGCCGTACACGGTGACGCCGGCCGATCTGATCAGGCAGGTCGAGCTGGCGGACCCGCCGGGCGACGCCGCGCTGCTGTTCACCGGCTCGGGAACGGCCACGCTGCCCGTGCTCGGGCCGCTCAGCACCGGGAACGACCGCGTCCTGCTGACCTCCAACCTCTGCACGGCCTGGTGGGCGCTGTCGCGGGCCATCGGCCGGCCGGTGACGCTCAGCCGCGTCCCCTACCGCCGCCGCATGGCCGCCTCGAACGGGGCGCGCGTGGGAGGCGTGGCATGAACGGCGTCATCGTGGTCGGCGCGGGCCCCGCCGGGCTCACCGCGGCTCTCTCCCTGGCCAGGGCGGGCATCCCGGTCACCGTGCTGGAGAGCGGGAACGAGCTCAACAGGCAGCCGCGGGCGTGCACCTTCCATCCGGCCACGCTCGACCTGCTCGAAGGCCTCGGCGTGGCCTCCAGGCTCGTCGCGGAGGGCCGCGTCGTCGACCGCGTGCAGTGGCGCGACCGGTCCGGGATCGTGCTGGCCGAGATGGGCATGAACCGGCTCGACGGCCTGACCAGGCACCCGTTCAGGATCCACGCCGACCAGGCTTCGCTGACGCGGCTGCTGCTGTCCGCCCTCAGCGCCCACCCCGACGTGGACGTGCGGTTCGGCACCCACGTGGACGGCGTGGCGGAGGGCGGGACAGGGATCCGGGTCCGCGTCGGCCACACCTGGACGCGGGCCCGGTACATGATCGCAGCCGACGGCGCGCACAGCACCGTGCGCGGCTCGCTCGGGCTGCCGTTCCCCCGGTCCACCTATCCGACGCAGGCGCTGCGGGTGTTCAGCGACTCGCCGCTCGACCGGCTGCTGCCGAGCCTGGCGCCGCTGACGTACGTACGCGACGTGCAGCAGTCGTGCACCCTGCTCGGGCTCCCCGACCACTGGCGCATCATCTTCAAGATCCCCTGCGACACGCACGAGCCCCTGTCACAGGCCAACCTGTCCCTGCTGGTCCGGCGGGCGCTGCCGGGCGCCAGCGAGCCCATCCGCGTGACGGGCGCCGACCGGTTCGCCCTGTCGAGGGGGGTGCTGACCTCGTACCGGTGCGGGCGGGTGCTGTTCGTGGGCGACGCCGCGCACCTGACCTCGACGGTCGGCGGGCTCAACATGAACGCCGGCATCCACGACGCCGTCGAGCTCGGCCAGGTGGTCGCGGCGGTGATCCGCGGCTTCGCCCAGCCCGCCGCGCTGGAGGCGTGGGCGTGGCGCCGGCGCTCGGTGCTGCTGCAGCGGGTGGTGCCCCGCGGGCAGACACGGGCGGCGGGCGTGCGGGAGCACGACAGCGCCCGGCTGGAGGCGGCCATGGCGGGGCTGCGGGCCATCGCCGGCGACCCGGAGGCCACCCGCGCCTACCTGGCGCAGGCCTCATTGCTGGACACGGTCCCCAACTCCGCCGGGAGGACGTGAGCGTGCCCCTGTGACCTCGTGCTCCCGCGTACCGACCGAGGAGGTGTGACACCGGATGTGGCGAACCCTGTCAGACGACGCGCGCCAGGCCGTACGCGACCTGTGCGACAAGCACGGAGCCCGTCTCTACGACTACTGCCGCACCGAGCTCGCCGCGGGCGACGCCGAGCAGGCGGTCGCGGGCGCGGCGCTGACGGCGCACCTGTACGCGGACCGCGTGGGCGATCCCGGCCTGCGCCGCCCCTGGTTGTACGCGGTGGCCCGCGCGCACCGCGCGGTGGTCGCCAAGCCGGCCAGCATCGGCTCGTGGTCGCGTCCCGGCCGCATGTCCGAACTGCTGCCCGAGGCGCTGCTGTCCCTGGAGCGGCCGCAGCGCGAGCTGCTCGACCTGTCCGTACGGCACGGCCTGTCGGACACCGAGCTGGCCGTGCTCTTCGAGATGGGCGAGAGCGAGGTCCGCGCCACCGTGGCGGAGGCCGGGGCCGGCCTGGAGGAGTGGTTCGCCGCGATCATCGCCGCGCGGGCCCCCGACGGCTGCCCCGATCTCACCTCGCGGGTGGCGGACTGGGTCAGCGCGCCCGGCCGCCGCGCCAGGGCCAGGATCGGCCGCCACATCCTGTCCTGTGCGACCTGCCGGGCCGCGCCCAGGACCGTGACGGCCGCGGCGCTGCTGCGCCGGCTGCCGATCGCGGCGCTGCCCGGCACACTTCCCAGCCGGCTGGCGTCGGCGCAGCCACTGCCTGGCGAGGGGCCTATCTGGCGGGCGGACGGCTTTCCTGTGCAGGCCCGCACACTGGTGGAGTCCGGCTCCTCGCCGCCTCCCCCGGTCGCCGACGCCACGCCATCCCTCCCGGTCGCCGACCCCACGACGGCGACCTCGGGAAAGCCCTGGTCGGCGGCGGGCGCGGCCGCCGCCGACCAGGAGCCTCCCATGGGCGGCCTGCCACCCGCGCCGGCCGTGCGCGGGCGGCACCCGTTCACCCCGCCGAGCCGTACGCGGGCCTTCCGCGGCGGCGCGGGCAACGACAAGCTGGTCTACAGCGCGATCATCAGGGGCGACGCCAACGGGTCGTCGCACGGCGACGGCGCGACCATCAGGTACGGCGGGATCCCCCTCAACGGCGCCGTGCACGGGCCTGCCGTCAACCCTGCCGGCAACCCTGCGAACGGGCACGTGAACGGCTTCGTCAACGGGCGCGTGAACGACTCCGGCGGGGACGGCGCCCAGGAGTTCTGGCGCGACCCGCCCGAGGACGACGATCCCGAAGCGGGCGCGCCGGTCAGGGCGGTGGTCAGGCTCGCCCTGCTCGCCGGCGTGGGACTGCTGACGGTGGGGCTGATCTGGGCCCTCATGAACGCGGGCGGGCAGCAGCAGGCGGTGATCACCAAGGCCGCGGCGCAGCCGGACGTGCACCTCGTGGAGCCCGGCCACCCGGATGCCGGCACGCAGCCGAGCCCCTGACCCGGCGCGGGGCCACGGTCGTGCCGGCGGGCCTCGGGATCCCGCAGGAGCCCGAGGCCGGCCGGAGGGTCAGAAGAAGTGGAAGCCGGGCTCGGGCTCCGGCAGGTCCACCCGCTCGGGACCACGGAACCTGACGGTGTCCTTGGGTACGTCGGTCAGCGGCGTGCCCAGCACGAACGGCACGACGACGCGGCTGCCCGCCAGGTCGACGGTGACGTTGGCGCCGGTGCCGCTCTCGCCGCTGTAGGTCGAGTCGGTCCCGGCGATCACCAGGCCGATCCTGTGGCCTTTCCTGAACGTGTAGTCCTGCGGCAGCGTCAGCCACTTCACCGTGCCGTACGTACCGGCGGGCAGCGGCTTGGAGTGGCTGAGCGAGTGGCGGTTCTGCACGTCGATCCAGCCCCGGGCGACGATCTCGAGCGGCCGGGTGGCCACGTTCGTGACGGTCTTGCGGTAGCAGGCGTCGTCGGCCTCGGTGCTCTCGCCGTGGCAGTCCTCCTCGGTGAGCGTGGTGATGCCCTGGCCGCGCCGCCAGTCGATGCGGCTCCGCTCGCCGAAGTCCACGAGCAGGGCGGTCAGGTTGGAGGTGGGCTTGTCCAGCTTGACCCGCAGGTCGGCGGTGGGCGTGCCGGACAGGCGCAGGTCGAGCGGGAGCGGCCCGGTGGTGAACGCGACCCGGCCGGGGTTCGCCGTGCCGATCTCGGCCACCATGTCGTTCTCGCTCATGGCGACGTCGGTGAAGGAGGCGGTGCTCTTCCTGGGGGCGGGCCTGAGCCCCAGCGTGCCGTCGGGGGCGGGCCGCAGCGACGCGTTGAGCGCGAACGGCGCCGGCCAGTCACGCTGGGTGATCCACCGCGCCGGGCCGATCTCGACGTCGGCACGGGGCTCGCGGGTGATCCCGTTGCGCACGCCGTGCAGCCAGTGGTCGAACCAGCGGTGCAGCGTCTCCACCCACAACGTCCTGCGACCCTCGAAGTCGAACGGGTCCACGTGCTGGGTCTGGCCGACCCAGATCTTGCGGGGCACCTTCCTGTCGGCCAGCGCCTTCCACCAGGCGGAGAAGTTGTCGGGCTTGACATTGAGGTCGTTGACCGTGTGCACGACGAAGACGCTGGCCCTGACCTTGGAGACGTCGCCGAGCAGGCCGTCGATGTAGTCGCGCTCGGCCCAGAACCGGTTGTGGTTCCCGGTGTCGTCGCCGTCCTCGGCGTCCATCCGGTCGCGCACGGCCTGGCATTTGGCGGCGGGGTCGGTGTCGATGTAGGCGGCCAGCCAGGAGGCGTAGTCGTAGTTGTAGATGACCCCGTTGGAGCGCTGGTACTTGTACCAGGAGGAGATCGCCGAGATGGGCACGATCGTCTCCAGGCCCTTCACGCCGGTGGCCGCGACGGCGTTGGCGAGGGTGCCGTCGTACGACTTGCCGATCATGGCGGCCTTGCCTGTCGTCCAGTCGGCCACGGCCGGTGTTCCGTCGGCTCTGAACGCCTTGGCGCGGCCGTTCAGCCAGTCGATGACGGCCTTGCCGCCCAGCACGTCGGCCTTGCCTCCGATGTCGGGGCAGCCCTCGGAACGGGTGGTGCCCAGCATGTCGACGTTGAGCACGGCGTAGCCGCGGGGGACGAAGTAGTTGTCATAGAAGAGCGGAAATTTGACCACATTTCCGGCTTCGTCGTATTCCTTGCGCTCCCCTTCGTTGCCACGGCCGGAGTTGTCGTAGTACGGACTCTCGTCGATGACCACCGGCACCTTGAGCCGGGGACCGGACTCCTTGGGCCTGATGATGTCCACACGGACCTTGTCGAGGGCGCCGTCCTGGTCACTGTCGACCGGTGACTCGACGTACACGTGCTCGCGGACGGCGTCCGCGTAGGAGAAGACCGGTTGCGTACGGCCGTTCTCGACGGTGATCGCGGGAGTGGCGGCCGCCTGGGCCGGGGTCGCGACCGCCAGGGTGAGGGCGACGGCGACGAGGGCCGGGCGTAATTGTGACACGCGTGACCTCCGGGGAAGTTGACCAAACAACCTGCAATGTCGCAGACCGCGGGGAACCTGACAAGATCTCCGAAGATCGCGTCCTGATCCCGCCTGACAGGAAAGGCCGCCGGCGCTTCGCCCGGCAGCGATCACATCGTTACCAGGCCGCTGAACGGCACCCCGCCGGGCGTGGCCCACGCAGCGTCTAGGGTGGATGGTCAACAGCCGGTGAGGAGAAGGTGCATGCGAAACGTCGCCCGGACCTCGCTCGTGGACTCCGCCATCGAGGAGTTGCGCCGCGAGATCGCCAGCGGGGTGTGGCCGGTCGGCACCAAGATCCCGTCCGAGAGCCAGCTCGCCCAGAGCCTGGGCATGAGCCGGCTGTCCGTACGCGAGGCGGTGCGCGTGCTGGCGCACGCGGGGCTGCTGCACACCCGGCAGGGTGACGGCACCTACGTGACCGCGACCGACGAGTCAAAGATCGCCCTGCGCCGCCGGCTCGACACCGCGGCCGCCATGGACATCATCGACGTACGCCGCGGGCTCGACCTCGTGGCCGCCAGGCTGGCCGCGGGCCGGCGCACCGAACAGGACCTCGCCGCGATGCGGGAGGCGCTGGCCCGCAGGGACGCGGCCGGCACGGAGGGCGACCTCGACGGGTTCGCCGACGCCGACGTCGACTTTCACCTGCGGGTCGCCGACGCCGCGCACAACGCGCTGCTCGGCGACCTCTACCGCAGCATGGGCGACGCGCTGCGCGACAGCGTCAGAGACCAGGAGCAGGCGGCGCTCGAGCCCGACAGTTCCCATGCCGACCTGCTCCAGGCGATCGCCGACAGCGACGCGGCGCGCGCGGTCGCGGTCTGCGTCGCCATCCTCGACCGCCAGGAACGCGGCCTGTAGAACGCCCCGGCCGCCCTGTGGTCAGGGGCCGGGTGGGCGGTCACGGGACGGCGACCGTGTCGGCCGACGTGCCGCCGGGCGGTTGCGAGGTGTGCCTTCGCCGGCGCCACGGGCGTGCCACGCGCGCGACCACCACCGCGCCCGGCGCGCCGCCGGCGGCGGCGAAGAGCAGCGTGTACGCGGGGCACCCCCGCCGGCGCCCTGCCCGGAGCCCGGCGCCCGCGCCGCCGCCTGTCCGGCCGGGCGGTCGGCCGGTGTGGCCGTAGCCGCCGCGTCGGAGCCGCCATGGCAGGGCTTCGCAGCGCCGCCTCTCGCCGTCGTCGCGGGTGATCAGGCCGACAGCGCGGCCGACAGCGCGGCCAGAACGGTCGTCATGGATCCACCTCCGGGGTGTTACACCACGGGCGCGGGCGAGGTACCGCCGGCGGGTGTCACGCGTCCGGGTTGCGCGCGCGGCCGAGGATGTGCGGCAGCGCCGGTGTGGACGGCACCGGCCTGTGCGTGAAGCGGGTGATGTCCTCGATCACCAGGCCGCTCCCGGTGATGGCCCGCGCGGTGTCGCGATTGGGGTGGCAACCGCCGGCCGCCAGGCGCCACAGCGGGGTGACGAGGTCCTGCAGCACGCCGAGCACCGGGCCGCTGGAGCGTACGTGTTCGTAGAAGCGCAGTTCCCCGCACGGCCTGAGCACCCTGCGCACCTCGGCGAGGGCGGCGGCCTGGTCGGGCACCGAGCACAGCACCAGCGACACGACGGCCGCGTCGAACCCGTCGTCCTCGACCGGCAGCGCCCCGTCGTGCCCGGCCACCACGCTCACGGGCACCATCACCCCGCCCGCGGCCCGCTCCGCCGCCGAGCGCAGCCGGTCCTCCGGCTCGACCGCGACCACCTCGCGCACCTCGGGTGGGTAGTGGCGGAAATTCATCCCGTTGCCCGCGCCGATCTCCACCACCCGCCCGGACAGCCCGGCCAGGAGCCGCCGCCGGTGCCCTGCCGTCCCCGACCGTTCCGACTCGGCGCTCATCCGTTCGTACGCTCGCGCGAACCGCGGGCGCTGAAACCTCGACAGATCCTGCATGCCTCCACGCTAGGTCCCGCAGGCGCCGGAAGCGCGGGATCACTGTGCGTACCGGCCCGTGGCAGGCCACTTACGCCGGCCGTCCGCCGGGCTCCCCCGCCGGCGGCGTCGCGGCCAGGGCAAACGCTCCCCGAAGAGAAATCGATTGACCGCGGCGTCGCCCCACCGGGTGTTACTCACAGTTACGCTTCACTGATACTCATGAGACCGTTCAGAGCTTCGATCGTTGCCGCCCCGAGACCAGCGCACAGGGCAGCGCCTATAGCGTCCCTCCAGTGCCGTTACTTGACGCGAACCCCGAGCCCCTCCCGCAGCGCGAGGACGCGGAGCGCTGCGACCATGTCGAGTCAGGACGGCGTTGCGTGCTCCCGGCGATGCACCGGAGCCCGCACGTCTACGCGCCGGTGGACGCCGGCGTGTAGCCGCCGTCCCTGCGCCGCAGCCAGTACGCGAGCACGGCCGCGCCGAGCAGCGCCCCCCACAGCGGGTACGGCCACAGCAGCAACGCCCACGGTTCCCCCCGTTCGACGGCGTTGACGGTCAGCCCCGGCGAGGCCAGGCAGCAGGCCCCCGCGACCGTTCCCCCGACGGCGACCGGCAGCGGCACGGGCACGGGACGCCCGCGCAGCATGGGGATCCAGCGCGGGAACACCTCGCCCCATCTTCCGATGAGGCCAAGGGTGAGCACGCAGGCGGTCACGGCGGCGAAGGCGAGCATCAGCCCCTGCAGCCTGAGCGGCAGGTCGATGCGCCCGGCTACGTCGGTCGGCCACGGCGTCAGCCAGGTCAGCCGGTAACAGGCGTAGGGCAGCGGGCACAGGGCCGCCCCGACGGTGGCGACCCTGCCCCACCGCCGCGCCTGCTCGGGCCCGGCCCAGCGGGGCAGCGCGCCGCCGAACAGGCGGAAGGTGATCCACGCCCACGCGGCGAACGCCGCCAGGTCGGCGAGCGTCCAGGCCATGCGCCCCGCGTACGAGCGCAGCCCGGCCGTGACGTTGCCCGCGTACGCCCACAGGGCGCCGCCGAGGAGCACGACCACGGCGGCGCACGCCACCGCGAGCGCGGCGAGCGCGACGTAGCCCCAGAGCCTGCCGCGCACGCAGGCCCGGACCATGAGCACGACGACGGCCGCGACGACCGCCACCGGCAGGGACAACCCCACCACGTAGCCCAGGACGGACATGACACCGGCGTCGGACATGACGATGCCGAAGAACACCAGCTGGACGATCGCGCCCGCCCTGACCAGCTTGCCCGGCCGGGCGGACAGCAGCGCGACGGCCAGCCCGGCCAGCCCGGCGGCGACCGTCATCGCACCTCCCACGTCGTGCTCGAACAGGTGCGAGAGCGAGACCGTGACCCGGTCGCGAGCACCGAAGGGGTACGACGCCGGAGTCGTCCACCACAGTGCGCCGACGGCCGTCACGGCCAGTGACAGCAGTACTCCGAGTGGTTTCATGGCAGCTCACGCTAGGAAGCCGGGCCCGTCCGCGCCTCCCCCACGTGAGGGAGGTGCAGGCGCGGCCCGTCGGCTAGCTTCTGGAGCTGTGACCATTCACTGGAGGGCGGTGCTGTACCAGCTGCTCGGGGCGGCGCTTCTGACGCCGGTGGCGGCGGTCCTCGCGCTGCTCCTCGTGACGGAGGTCTCGCTGTCGCGGGTGCTGCTGCTGTGGGCGGTATGCCTGCCCGCGTCGGCTTTGGTGGCCTGTCTTCCGCTCGTGGGCCGGCTGGAGGTCGTCGCGCTGCGTGAGCTGCTCGGCGTGGCGGTGCCCGAGCACCCTGACCGCGTCTACCTGCGGGTCCTGACGGCCCTGCACCTGTTCGTGGGGGCCACGCTGAGCGCGGGCGCACTGGCGTTGTCGCCGGGCGTCCACGCGCTGCTCATGCCCGGCCGGTGGCGGGCGGAGCCGGGCGCGATGGCGCAGGTGCTCCTCCTGGTCGTCGTGGTGCTCGTGGCGATGGCGGGCGCGGGGCTCGCGCAGCAACGGGCGGCCCGCAGGCTGCTGCGGGCGGACCCGTCGCGGGTGATCGAGAAGCTCGGCCGGCGTCAGAGCCTGGCGCTGGAGCTGCACGACTCGGTGGGTCACGCGCTGAGCGTGATCCTGGTGCAGGCCATGGCGGCGCAGGCGGCGCTGCGTCGGGCGGAGACGGTCCCGGTGGCGGCGCAGTCGCTCGATCACCTGGTGAGCGCGGCCCGCGACGCCCAGCAGGAGCTCGACGTGCTGCTCGGGGTGCTCGACGAGGGCAGCGAGGCGCAGGCGCCCACGCTCGACTCCCTGGACGCGCTCGTCCGCGGGTCGGCCGTCGAGTGCCGGGCCGACCCCGTGGACGAAGTGCCGGAGCCGACGTCGCGGGCGGCGTACGCGATCGCCAGGGAGGCCGTCACCAACGCGCTCAGGCACGGGCGTGGGCCGGTCAGGCTGGACCTGGCGGTGGGGGCGGACCTCGTCCTCACCGTGGAGAACGAGGTCGCCGGGCGGCCACCGCCGGGTGAGGGGCGCGGGCTCGTGGGCATGCGGATGCGGGCGCGCCTGGCCGGCGGGACGTTCGAGCAGGAGGAGGTGGACGGCAGGTGGCGGATCACGGCGACACTCCCGACGTGAGCGGGCCCCAAGGGATCAGGGTGGTCCTGGCCGACGACGAGCCGCTCATCCGCTCGGGCTGGGCCACCATGCTCTCCGTGCACGACGACATCGTGGTGGTCGCCGAGGCGGCCGACGGCCACGCCGCCGTCGAGCACGGCCGCTCGGCCGACGTGGTGCTCATGGACATCCGCATGCCCGGCATGGACGGTCTGCGCGCCACCGCCGAACTGGCCCGCAGCGCGCCCGCCACCCGGGTCGTCGTGGTCACCACGTTCGAGAACGACCAGCTCGTCTGGGCCGCCCTGCGCGCGGGCGCGGCCGGCTACGTGCTCAAACGTTCCCCCGTCTCCGACCTGGTCACGGCCATCCGCGTGGTGCACGGCCGCGACACGGTGTTGTTCCCCGACGCCCTGCGGCGGCTGGCCGCCCCGCGGCGGGACGCGGCGCACGTGCCCGGCCTCACACCGAGGGAGCTCGACGTCGTACGCCTGCTGGCCAGAGGGCTGAACAACGCCGAGATCGCCGCCACCCTGTACGTGACCAGGGAGACGGTCAAGACGCACGTCGGCAACGTGCTGGACAAGCTCGGCGCCAGGGACCGCACGCAGGCCGTCGTCCGCGCCTACGACCTCGGGATCGTGGTCGCGGGTGAGAGCGCTCAGCCCTGGGGCAGTTGACCGGCATGCGAGATCCGGTCACCGTGACGACCTGCGCCGACGGGCCCCTGCTCCTCAGGGGCGACTTCGAGCTGCTCACCCAGGACGGCGAGCCCATCGACGCCGGCCGGACGACGGTCGCCCTGTGCCGCTGCGGCCTGTCCTCGGTCAAGCCGTTCTGCGACGGCTCGCACAAGGTCGGCAATTTCCGGGCCGCGAGCGAGCCCGACCCGCCGCCGTAGCGTGCGCACGGAGTGGGCGGCCCGCCTGATCCGGCCGCCCGCGTACGGCACGCCGCCGGTCAGCGCGGCCCCGAGCGCCAGCCAGCTGCACACGGCCCGCTCCAGCACCCACGCGGGTGCGGCCAGCGACGTCGTCGCGGGGAACACCCGGCGCCCGCCCGCGCGCCGCCGTCCCGCCTCGGCCACGCCCACGGCCAGCACGGCCAGCGCCGCGCCCGCCGGCAGCCTGTGGGGGCGCCGGAGCCCGCCCAGGGCGGGCAGGACCGACAGGAAGGCGGCCATCCGTACGGGCTGTGCGAGGTCGTCGTAGGCCTGGCGGACGCGCTGCGACCAGAACCGGCGCGCGTCGCACGGGAGCCGGCGGACGTACAGGCCGGGGGCACGCAGCTCGCGGCCGCCGTGAGCGCGCACGGTGCGGATGAGCTCCAGATTCTCGAACAGAACATCGCCGTCGTAACCGCCCATCCGCACGAAACGACCGCGCCGTACGCCGAAGGTGCCCGGATAGTCGGCTCCGAAGGCGCGGTTGAGCAGCGTGCGGGCGGTGTCCCAGCGGGCGTGCCAGGGCAGCGGGTCGAAGTAGTTCTGCGGCCTCACCAGGTCGGCGCGGGCCAGCAGGTCGTGCACCGTGGCCAGGGCGGGCAGGTCGTAGCGCACGTCGTCGTCGGCGATCACGACGCGCTCCCCCTCGGCCAGGAGCAGGCCGGTCGTGACGCCCGCGACCTTGCCGTTGGCGAAGCGCAGCCCGGCCGCCGGGCGCACATGCCGGGCCAGGCCGCGCCACCGGTCGGCGTGGCGGGCGAAGAGGTCGCCGGGGCTGCCGTCCACGACGATCACCCGCGCGTGCCGGGTGAGCCGGGCCAGGTAGCCGGTCAGCTCGTCGAGCCCGTCGTCGTCGTTCCAGCGCAGCGGGAGCACGTAGTCGAGGTCGAGATCGGTGCTCACGCCGGGACCCGCTCCTCGATCAGCGAGCCCGTCCCGCGCCGCCAGCAGCCGAGGACGTGCTCGGCCCACCGTCGTTCGAGCTCCAGCACGCATGCGGCGCCGTACAGGATGTCGCACGTCAGCTCGGGGTGGGCGGCCGCGAAGCCGCCGCACATGTCGTTGGCCGCGATCTGCTCGTGGACGGCGTCGGCCTGCACGTGCTCGTCGTAGAAGCGGGCGGTGTCCTCGTCGGCGCCGAGCCGGCGCAGGCCCGTGGAGCAGCGGCGGCTGGGCAGCGACGAGGTCATCTCGATCGCCGCCAGGTGGCCGAGCAACGCCCCGCGCAGCCGCCTGTGGAGCCCGAACAGCGACATCACGTTGGACAGGGCCAGCGTGATGCCGGGGACGCGGTGCAGGTAGGCGCCGTAGGAGTCGTCCAGGCCGAGGCCTCGCATGGTGGCCCGGAACAACTCGGCGTGCATGCGCTCGTGCCTGCCGCCGCCGTACTCGTCGGCCTGGATCTCCACCAGGGCCGCCTTGGGCCCGCCGCTGAGCCGCGGGATGGCCCAGGTGTGCGGGTCGGCCTCCTTCAGGTGGTAGATCGACCGGTGGACGACGAACTCGCGGAAGGTCGGCAGGTCCGCGTCACGCTGCAGGTACGCGGCCACGGACGGCCCTTCGGCGGAGGAGGTCAGCGTGAACAACGCTTCCCGCACCTCGCGCGGCGGCACCGGCTGCGGGCACGGCACGGCGGCCCGCAGAGCCTCCTCGAACCACCGTTCCAGCCCGGCCCTGAACCGCAACAGCGCCGGATCCCACTCCCACCGGTCGTCCACCTCGTCGAAACCCTGGTAGTGCAGTTCGTAGCAGACGAACAGGGCGAGCTGGAGGTCGTCGTCGTCCAGCCCGCCCGCCACGCCCACGACAGGGAACGGCGCACCCGGAGCGCCGGAAAGCCGCTCGAACAGCACTGACGTGATCGAACCACGAGCAGATGGCAGCCGCATCAGGCACCCCCGCAACAGCACTCGCAGAACAAGGAGTCGTCAGCAGTCAACCGGCACCCCCGTGTTCCCCGTGCTCCCCGCGACTCAAGCAGGAGGGCTGCCCGTGGCCGGGTGCGCTAAACGCTGACCTCCACGCGGCCCCGGGCCACCCGTACGGGATAGACGGGCACCGTGACCGCGCCCTCCGCCGCGCCCTCCACTGGGTTCTCGTCGAGGCACCTCCCGGACACCAGGGAGAACACCTGCTTGTGCAGCGGCGAGGCGACGGTCGGCTCGCCCTTCCTGGTGCCTACGATGCCGCGGGAGAGCACGTACGCCCCGCTGAACGGGTCGCGGTTGGCCAGCGCGTGCAGGGCGCCGTCGTGGGTGCGGAAGACGGCCACCTGCACGTCCCCGACGAGGGCGCAGACGCCGCGTTCCGGCAGCAGGGCGTCGTAGTCGCAGACCGGCGTCCAGCTCTTCACGCCATCACCGGCCTGATCTGGCCGCGCTCACTGCCGAACACGATCGACGGGTCGGGCACGCCGGGCGCGTTCACGAAGCTGACGAACCTGCTGATTTTGTCCGGGTCGTCGAGCGTGGCCTGCCATTCGTCGGCGTACGTGGCGATGTGATGCTCCATCTGGGCGTCGAGGTCGGCGCAGAGGCCGAGCGTGTCTTCCATGATCACCTCGCGTAGGTGGTCGAGGCCGCCGTCCAGCGACTCGATCCAGGCGGCGGTCCGCTGCAGCCGGTCGGCGGTGCGGATGTAGAACATGAGGTAACGGTCGATGGTCCTGATCAGCTCGTCGGTGCTCAGGTCCTTGGCGAGCAGGTCGGCGTGGCGGGGCCGGAAGCCGCCGTTGCCGCCGACGTAGAGGTTCCAGCCCTGCTCGGTGGCGATGACCCCGAAGTCCTTCGACCTGGCCTCCGCGCACTCGCGGGCACAGCCGGAGACGGCCGACTTGATCTTGTGCGGGGAGCGCAGCCCGCGGTAGCGCAGCTCCAGGGCGATGGCCATGCCCACGGAGTCCTGCACGCCGTAGCGGCACCATGTCGAGCCCACGCACGACTTCACCGTGCGCAGCGCCTTGCCGTACGCGTGGCCCGACTCGAACCCGGCGTCGACCAGCCGGCGCCAGATCTCCGGCAGCTGCTCGATCCTGGCTCCCAGCAGGTCGATGCGCTGCCCGCCGGTGATCTTCGTGTAGAGGCCGAAGTCGCGGGCCACCTCGCCGATCACGATCAGCTTGTCGGGCGTGATCTCGCCGCCGGGGATGCGCGGCACGACCGAGTACGTGCCGTTCTTCTGGATGTTGGCGAGGAACGCGTCGTTGGTGTCCTGCAACGCGGCCCGCTCGCCCTCCAGCACGTGCCCGTTGTGCAGGGAGGCCAGGATCGAGGCCACGGCCGGCTTGCAGATGTCGCAGCCCCTGCCCTGCCCGTGCTCGGTGACGAGCTGGGAGAACGTGGTGATCTCGCGGACGCGTACGATGTCGAACAGCTCGGCCCGCGAGTACGTGAAGTGCTCGCACAGGCTCTTACCGACCTCGACGCCCGCCTTCTCCAGCAGCTGTTTGAGCATCGGCACGCAACTGCCGCAGGTCGTGCCCGCCCTGGTGCAAGCCTTGAGGCCGGGCACGTCGGCGGCGCCGCCCGAGGCGACGGCGGTGCGGATGTCGCCCGCGCACACGTTGTTGCACGAGCACACCTGCGCGTCGTCGGGCAGGTCGAGGTCCGCCGCCCCCGCCCCGGTGAACAGCAGGTCGGACGGAGGGGCGGGCAGCGGCCTGCCGACGTACGGCCGCAACGTCGTGTACGGCGAGGCGTCGCCCACGCAGATGCCGCCGAGCAGCGTCCGGGCGTCGTCGCTGATGAACAACTTCTTGTAGACGCCGGCCACCGGGTCCATGTAGGTGACGTCGAGCGCGCCGTCCATCGCCCCGAACTGCGCCACCTCGACGCCCAGCAGCTTGAGCTTCGTCGACAGGTCGGCGCCCTCGAACGCCGCGCTGCCGCCCATGACCTGCTCGGCCGCCACCTCGGCCATCGTGTTGCACGGCCCGGCGAGCCCGTAGACCATGCCGCCGGCCAGCGCGCACTCGCCGACGGCGTAGATGGAGGGATCGGAGGTGCGCATCGCGGAGTCGACCACGATGCCGCCGCGCTCGCCCACCGCCAGCCCGGCAGACCTGGCCAGCTCGTCGCGCGGCCTGATGCCCGCGGAGAACACCACGACCTGCGCGTCGAGCAGGCTGCCGTCGGGCTTGCGCAGCCCGGTGACCCGGCCCTGGGCGTCGGTGACGATCTCCTGGACGCCCGCGCCCGCGTGCACGCTCAGCCCGAGCCCCTCGATGTGGGACTTCAGCACCGAGCCGCCGCCCTCGTCCACCTGCCGGGGCATCAGCCAGGGGCTCATCTCGACGATGTGCGTTTTGAGCCCGAGCGACCGCAGCGCGTCGGCGGCCTCCAGCCCGAGCAGGCCGCCGCCGACGACGACGCCCTCGGCGGCGTCCTTGGCGGCCACCCTGATGGCGTCGAGGTTTTCGATGGTGCGGTAGACGAAGGCCTGCCCGGCCCCCGGCACCGGCGGCACGAACGGCGCGGAGCCGGTGGCCAGCACGAGCATGTCGTACGGCTCAGCGCCGCCGTCCTCGGTGACGACGTGCCCGGCCCTCCGGTCGATCGCGGTGACACGGGTGTTCAGCCTGGTCACGACTCCGCCGGGAACGGGGTAGGTGAGGTCCTCCGCGGTCGTGCCCGACAGGTACGAGGTCAGCGCCACCCGGTCGTAGGCCGGGCGCGGCTCCTCCCCGATCACGGTGATCCGGCCGTCGAAGCCCCTGGCGGTGAGCGTCTCCACGAACCGGTGCGCGGCCGGCCCGTACCCCACGACGACGATTCTGCTCATACCGAAACCCCTTCCTGCTCGCACAGCCAGTCGACGATGCCCTCCACGGCGTCGCGGCAGGTGCCGCATCCGGTGGTGGCTCGGGTCGCCGCCGTCACCGCGGCCACGTCCCGCGCTCCCGCCTCCCAGCACGCCCTGATCTGGCCCTTGGTCACGTTGTTGCACTGGCAGACCTTGGCCGCGTCCGGCATCAGCGTCGGGCTGTCGGCGACCGGCGTCGCCGACGATCCCGGGAACAGCAGGCCGGCCCGGTCGCCGGGCACCGGCCCGCCGCGGTCGTAGAGCTGGGTGAGCGTGCCGACAACGTCGCTCTCGCCCAGCAGGATCGCGCCGACCAACCGGCCGTCGCGGATCACGAGCTTGCGGTAGGTGCCACGGGCCCGGTGGCTGAACCGCACCACCTCGGCGTGCTCCTCGCCGAGCTGGGTCTCGCCCATCGCGGCCAGCTCGACGCTCCTGGCCTTGAGCCGGGTGACCAGCCGGGAGCCGCGATAGCGGGCCTTGCCGCCGGCGATGACGTCGGCTGCCACGGCGGCCTGCTCCCAGGCCGGAGCGACCAGGCCGTAGACGGTGCCGTCGTGCTCGGCGCACTCGCCGATCGCGAAGATCGACGGATCGTCGGTACGCAGCTCGTCGTCCACGACCACCCCGCGCCGCACCCGCAGGCCCGCCCGCTCGGCCGGCCAGGTCACCGGGCGCACGCCGCAGGCCAGCACCACCAGGTCGCCCTCGACCAGCTCGCCGCCGGCCAGCCGGACGCCGTCCTCCAGCACCGCCTCGGCGCTGACCCCCGTGCGGATCTCCACACCCAGCCCGGCCAGCGTCTCGCCGAGCACCTCACCGGCCTCCACGTCGAGCTGGCGCTCCATGAGGTGGCCCGCCAGATGCAGCAGCGTCACCGGCAGGCCCCGCCCGGCCAGCCCGCGGGCGGCCTCGACGCCGAGCAGGCCGCCGCCGACGACCACGGCCCTGCGGGCGTGCCCCGCGGCGGCCACGATGCGCTCGCAGTCGCCCAGCGTGCGGAACGGGATGGCCCGCTCCACGCCGGGGATCGGCGGCACGATCGCGTCGCTGCCGGTGGCGAGGACCAGCAGGTCGTACGGCTCGCGACGCCCGCAGGCGGTCACCACGTGTCCGCCCTCCCTGTCGATCCCGGTGACCGTGGCGCCGAGGACCGCCTCCACGTCGTGCGCCTCGTACCAGGAGGCGTCCACCAGCCGTACCTGTTCCGGCCGCGAACTGCCGGCCAGCACGTTGGACAGCAGCACCCGGTTGTAAGGCCGGCACGGCTCCGCGCCGAACACCGCGATCCTCATGTGGGGATCACGGGCGCGCACCTCGCTGACCAGCCGCGACCCGGCCATCCCGTTGCCCACGACGACGAGTCTCATGAGTCCCTCTCCACTCTGACCGCGCAGACCTTGAACTCCGGCATCCTTGACACCGGGTCGAGGGCAGGATTGGTGAGCCGGTTGGCGCCCTCCCAGTGGAAGGGCATGAACACGGTGTCGCGCCTGATGGCGTCGCTGATCCTGGCCACGGCCCTGGCCTCGCCCCTCCGGCTGCTGACCCGCACGACGTCCCCCTGCGCTATGCCGAGCTGTTCGGCCAGGTCGGGATGGAGCTCGGCGTACGGCTCGGGAGCGGCCCGCACGAGCGGCGCTATCCTGCGCGTCTGCGCGCCGCTCTGGTACTGCGCGAGCACCCGGCCGGTCGTCAGGTGCACGGGATAGTCGTCGTCGGTCTCCTCGGCCGGCGGCCGGTGCTGGACGGGCACGAACCTGGCCAGGCCGTCCGGCGTGGCGAAGGAGTCGAGGAACGGCCGCGGCGTGCCCGGGTGATCGGCCGACGGGCACGGCCAGAACACCCCGGTCTCGCCGGCGATGCGCTCGTACGTGATGCCGGAGTAGTCGGCGAGCCCGCCGGCGCTGGCCCGGCGAAGCTCGTCGAACACGGCGGCCGGCTCGCTGTCGAAGTGGTGGCCGAGCCGCCCGGCGAGCCCGGCGATGACGTCCAGGTCGCTGCGCACGCCCGGGGGCGGGTCGACGGCGCGGCGGCGCAGCAGTACGCGCCCTTCGAGGTTCGTCATGGTGCCGCTCTCCTCGGCCCACTGCGTGACCGGGAACACCACGTCGGCCAGCGCCGCCGTCTCGGACATGACGACGTCGCAGACCACGAGCAGGTCGAGGGCGCCGATGCGCTCGGCCACGTGCTCGGCCGCCGGCGCCGAGATGACCGGGTTGGAGCCGAACAGCAGCAGCGCGCGCGGCCCCCGCGGGGTGCCGAGCGCGTCCAGCAGCTCGTACGCCGAGCGCCCCGGCCCCGGCAGGTCACCGGGGCGCACCCCCCACACGGCGGCCACGTGCTCGCGGGCCGCCGGGTCGTCGATCCTGCGGTAGCCGGGCAGCTGGTCGGCCTTCTGCCCGTGCTCGCGCCCGCCCTGCCCGTTGCCCTGCCCGGTCACGCACCCGTACCCGGAGCCGTGCCTGCCGGGCAGGCCCAGCGTCAGGGCCAGGTTGACGAACGCGCTCACCGTGTCGGTGCCTTTGGCGTGCTGCTCGACGCCGCGCCCCGTCAGGACGTAGGCGCTGCCGGCGGCCGCCAGCGCCCTGGCCGCGTGCCGCATCTGGTGGACCGGCACGCCGGTGATCCGTTCGACCCGCTCGGGCCACCAGCCGGCCAGCGACGTGCGCAGATCCTCGAACCCGGTGGTCCGCGCGGCGACGTACTCCTCGTCCACGAGCTCGTCGGCGAGGATCAGGTGTGTCATCCCGAGGGCGAGCGCCAGGTCGGTGCCGGGCGCGGGCTGCAGGTGCAGCCAGGCCTCCTTGGCCGTCCTCGTCCGCCGCGGGTCGATGACGATCAGCCGCGCCCCTGACAGGTGCCGCAGGAACGGCGGCATGGTCTCGGCCACGTTCAGCCCGGCGAGCAGCACCACGTCGGCCCCGGCCAGATCGGTGACCGGGAACGGCATCCCACGGTCCATGCCGAACGCCCTGGTGGAGGCGGCCGCCGCCGACGACATGCAGAAGCGGCCGTTGTAGTCGATCTGGCCGGTCCCGAGCGCGACTCTGGCGAACTTGCCCAGCGCGTACGCCTTCTCGTTGGTCAGCCCTCCGCCGCCGAACACGGCCACGGCGTCGGGGCCGTGCTCGGCGCGTATGCCGGACAGCCGGCCGGCCACGTGGTCGAGCGCGACCTCCCATGCGACTGGCTCGCCGTGCAGGAGCGGGGTGGTCAGGCGTTCGCCGTTGGTGAGCAGTTCGGCCGCCGTCCACCCCTTCTGGCACAGCGCGCCGGAGGCGTTGGCCGGGATGTCGGTCCTGGGGGCGATGGACAGATCGCGGCCGAGCTCCATGCCGCACTGCAACGCGCAGTACGGGCAGTGCGTCCTCGTCGCGTCAGACCCGGACATGGGCGAGACTCCCGATCACGGAGACGCCGACCTTGCGCATGTAGCACCACCAGGTCAGCGCGCCGCAGCACACGTAGAAGGCGCCGAAGGCGAGGAACGCCGGGGCGGGGCCGCCGGCCGCGGCGAACGACATCCCGAACGCCCGGTTGATCAGGAACCCGCCGAGCGCGCCGACGGCCGAGATGATGCCGATGGCGGCCGAGGCCTGGCGTTTGCCGTACAGCAGGGCCTCCTCGCCCTCCCCGCGCTCGGCCACCGCCTTGGCCTGGAAGATGGCCGGGATCATGCGGTACGTGGAGCCGTTGCCGATGCCGGAGGTCAGGAACAACGTCTGGAAGGCCAGGAAGAACAGCCAGAAGCCGCCCGACGCGCCGGCCTGCCACACCAGCAGCACCCCGCCGCCCATCGCGGCGAAGTTCCACAACGTGACGGGTGCGCCGCCGAACCGGTCGGCCAGCCAGCCGCCGACCGGCCTGACCAGCGAACCGATCAGCGGCCCCGCGAAGGCCACCGCGGCGTACGGGGCGTCGGCGAACAGGCTGGCGCTCAACAGCGGGAAGGCCGTGGAGTAGCCGATGAACGAGCCGAACGTGCCGACGTACAGGAACGACATGATCCAGGTCTGGGCCCTGCCGGCGACGGCGAGCTGCTCGCGGGGTCTGGCCCTGGCGCTGGTGATGTTGTCCATGAAGAACCAGGCGCAGACGGCGGACACGACGATGAGCGGGATCCAGAACCATCCCGCGGCGGCCAGCCCGAACGAGCCGATCACCAGCGGCATGACGAGCTGGACGGAGCTGACGCCGATGTTGCCGCCCGCCGCGTTCAGCCCGAGCGCGACGCCCTGCTTGTCGCGCGGGTAGAAGTAGGTGATGTTGGCCATGCTGGAGGCGAAGTTCCCGCCGCCGACCCCGGCCAGGGCCGCGATGACCAGGAAGAGCCAGTACGGCGTGCCCGGGTCGCTGACCGCCACGCCGAGCAGCGCCGCCGGGATGAGCAGCAGCAGGGCGCTGACCACGGTGAACGTCCGCCCGCCGAACCTCGCGGGGCCGAACGTGTAGGGGACGCGCAACACCGAGCCGATCAGGTTGGGCAGCGCGACCAGCCAGAACAACTGGTCGGTGGAGAACTCGTACGAGCCCATCCGCGTGGCGACGATGCTCCACAACGTCCACACGGTGAAGCCGAGGTGCTCGGCGACGATCGAGACGATCAGGTTGCGCCGCGCGACCCGTCTGCCTGATCTCTCCCAGAAGGCTGGGTCATCGGGGTGCCAGTCGGCGATCCAGCGCGCCATCGACCTCTCCTACGCTCGGCGTCCGGGATCACCAAGCTAGGAAGGGCGCGTTACGCACGTTGACGGTCCGTGGCCGTGCGTTCGTTACGGGTGACGCACTGCGGTAACAAGCCACGCACATGTGTCACGGCGGAAACATGCCGGAAATGATCGCTTATCACGTCCCCCTCCGGGTAACAGCACTCCAGCAAGGGGGGAGAAAAATGATCAAGAAGCTTCATCATATGGGGATCAAGTCAGGTCACATGTACACCGCGGGGGTGGCGTCGATCGCCATGTCCTTCGCGACCTGGCTCATGTCGAAGAAGATGGAGGCGGCGGGCATCGACCGGGCCGACCGCTGGGGGATCTTCATCGGCGAGTGGGCGCCGTCGTTCTTCGCGCTCGGCGTGGCGCTCCGCATCGAGGAGACCCACCGCGAGCTCGAAGGCCCGGAGTCCGAGATGTACGACCAGGCGGACACCCGCGCGAGGGCGCACGCCGGCGTGTGAGGCGGAGGTCACGCAGGTCACGCACACTCCGTGACCTGCGTGGCCGCGCCCTCCGCTCAGCAGGGGCCGCTCAGGAGGGCCGCTCAGGAGGGCCGGTCCGCCAGGCGCCGCAGCGGGGCGTCGCTCAGGCGGTAGTGCGGCCACTCCTCCTGGCGTACGGCGCCGAGGTTCTCGTAGAAGCCGATGGCCGGCTCGTTCCAGTCGAGCACCGCCCATTCGAGCCGCTCGTAGCCGCGTTCGGCGCAGATCCTGGCCAGCTCGCCCATCAGTGCCCGGCCGTGGCCGCCGCCCCGGTGCCCGGGGCGTACGAACAGATCCTCCATGTAGATGCCGTGCACGCCCTTCCACGTCGAGAAGGTCAGGAACCACAGGGCGAACCCGGCGACCTCGCCGTCGTGCTCGGCGATGTGCGCGAACACGGCGGGCGCGTCGCCGAACAGCGCCGCGCGCAGCTGCTCCTCGGTCACCCGCACCTCGTGCTCGGCCTTCTCGTACGTGGCGAGCTCACGGATCAGGGTGGCGATGACGGGCACGTCGGCGGGCGTGGCGGGGCGAATCATGAGTTTCAGCGTAGCGAGGGGTCACCGGTGGCCCATGCTCGCGTCCTGCCATGCGGCCGCCATACGGGACACTGGATCACAGGCACCCGCAAACGAAGGACGCTACATGGAACACCGCGTGTTGGGACGTACCGGTCGGCAGGTCGGCGTGGTCGGCCTCGGCGCATGGCAGCTCGGCGCCGACTGGGGCGAGGTCAGCGAGGAGGAGGCCCGCGCGACCCTCGAGGTGGCCGTGGACGGTGGCGTCACGTTCATCGACACCGCGGACGTCTACGGCGACGGGCGCAGCGAGCAGATCGTCGGCCGTTTCGTCAAGGATCGTCCCGGGCTGACCGTGGCCACCAAGATGGGGCGGCGGGTGGAGCAGATCCCCGCCAACTACGTGCTGTCCAACTTCCGCGCCTGGAACGACCGCTCCCGCCGCAACCTGGGCGTCGACACGCTCGACCTGGTGCAGCTGCACTGCCCACCGACGCCCGTCTACTCGACGGACGCCGTGTTCGACGCCCTCGACACGCTGGTGGCCGAGAAGAGGATCGCCGCGTACGGCGTGAGCGTCGAGACCTGTGAGGAGGCGCTGACCGCGATCGCCAGGCCCGGCGTGGCGACGGTGCAGATCATCCTCAACGCCTTCCGGCTCAAGCCGCTGGAGCGGGTGCTGCCGGCCGCCCGCGCCGCCGGGGTGGGCATCATCGCCCGCGTCCCGCTGGCCAGCGGCCTGCTGTCGGGCCGCTACGACGAGCACACCACCTTCTCCCCCGACGACCACCGCGCGTTCAACCGGCACGGGGAGGCGTTCGACGTCGGCGAGACCTTCTCGGGCGTCGACTTCGCCACCGGCCTGGAGTCGGTGCGCCGCCTGGCTCCGCTGGTGCCGCCGGGTGCGAGCATGGCCCAGTTCGCGCTGCGCTGGATCCTCGACCAGGAGGGCGTCTCGGTGGTCATCCCCGGCGCCCGCAACCCGGGCCAGGCCACCGCGAACGCCGCCGCCGCGGACCTGCCCCCGCTGGACGCCGCGACGCTGGAGGCCGTGCGCGCCGTCTACGACGACCTGATCCGTCCTCAGGTCCACCACCGCTGGTAGGCGCCTGGCCGTACGAGGTGGTGGAGGCGCTGCTAAGTCCGCGCCCCCCAAACTGTCGGTCGTATCGGGCAGAATCGTCGGCATCATGATCTCTCCTTTCAACGCCGTGCGATCGCCCGCGGGCGACATCGTGGTCTTCTATGTCGGCGCCGAGCCGCGCCTGACGGCCGAGCAGGCCCTCGCCTTCGCCGACCAGCTCCGCAGCCTGGCCGCCGAGCCCCACGCCACGCCTACCGGCCTGCCGGGGCGGCGGCACGCGGCCGCATGACGCCCCGGCCTCACGCACGACCGTCCGCGCCGCCCCGGGCGTCGCGGACGGTTCACGGCCCTATGGTGAATGTGCGCGCCTTCTTCGCACGCTCGGTAAGAGCGCTTTCCACATCCGCCTGAGACTCCGCCGGCACCGGCTAACTTTTGTTCCAGAGGTCCGGGCTTTCCGGTGGTTCATCGTCGCGGACCTCTTCCGGCCGTTCCGCATTTCGCTCCGGTTCGGAGTCGGAATGACCGGGCCGCCCGGCCTGCCTGACGTGTTGGGCCAGTTCGCGGAACACGTGGCCGTTTTCCTTCCTGACGGCGTCCTGGGCGGCGGCCAGCCGCCTCACCAGCTCCTCCTGAGCGATGGCCGTCTGCTCCGCCAGTTGTTCGTGCACGTTCTCCATGCGTCTGCCGGGCGCGTCGAGCACTTCGGCGAAGCGCTCGAAATCGAAGCCGGGTGTCACCAGTCGTGCCTGCTCCACCTGGGCCAGCAGCGACGACAGGCGCGCTCCCCACTGTTCGACGCTGTCGTGATAGCCGTTGACGACGCCGGCCACACTCTCGTCCCAGCCGCCGTCGCCGACGTGACCTTGCAGCTCTTTCGCCGCCTGCGTGCGGACTTCCAGGGCTTGTACTTCCGAATAGATCCCGTCCTTGAACTCCTCATGATTGGGCATGGGCTTCCTTCCCCTGTGTCCAGGAATCTATGACCGGAGGCCGACCTCCCCACTATCGACGCGAACCGGCGCTGCCGAAAGCCTCGCCTCCAATGTTTTTCCGGCGGTTGCCCGGCTGGTTCACCAGTGGCCACACACCACCCCAGGATCCACATGCGCCGGGATAACGGGCCGCGTACATTCCGCCTTTCTGCAGCGGGCGCCCGAATTGGTGAGTGCTCTTTCCGGAGATAAAGCTCAGCCGGGGACGAGGGCGCGGCCGGTGGGGGTGTCCCGGCCTGCGCAGCCGGCGACGTGCCCCTGGAAGAGCACGGTTCCCCCGTGCCTGCCGGGCCCCGGGCCGAGATCGATGAGCCAGTCGGCCTGGCGGATGACGTCAAGGTTGTGCTCGATGACGACGACGGTGTGACCGTGCTCGACCAGCTCGTCGAGCACGTGCAGGAGCGTGCCGATGTCGTCCATGTGCAACCCGGTGGTGGGCTCGTCGAGCACGTACACGGTGGGTTGCCGGGCCTCGCGCAGCTCTTTGGCGATCTTGACGCGCTGGCACTCCCCTCCCGAGAGCGTGCTCAGCGACTGTCCCAGGCGCAGATACCCCAGCCCGACGGCGGACAACTGCCCCAGCGCGCGGGCGATGCCCGGGTCGGGCAGCCGGGCTACGGCCTGGTCGACGGTGAGGTCGTCGACGTCGGCGATCGACAGTCCGTCCACGGTGTGGGCGAGGACCTCCGGCGTGAAGCGGCGGCCGTGACAGGTCTCGCAGGCGACCTCCTGCCCGTCCATGAAGGCGAGGTCGGTGTAGATGACGCCGAGCCCACCGCAGCCGGGACAGGCACCTTCGGAGTTGGCGCTGAACAGGGCGGCGGGGACGCCGTTGCGCCGGGCGAACAACCGGCGGATGGCGGGCGCGACGCCGGTGTACGTGATCGGGGTGGATCGGCGGTTGGCGCTGACCGGCCTCTGGTCGATCACGGTCGCGCCGTGCTGGGCCACCAGTTCCCTGGCGAGGCTGGACTTGCCGGATCCCGCGACGCCGGTGAGGACGGTCAGCACGCCCGTGGGGAAGCGCACGGTGAGGTCGCGCAGGTTGTTGCGGGTGGCGTCCGCGACGGTGATGTGGCCCGTGGCGGGCCGGGGCGTGCGTTTGAGCGGCCGGGGCGTGGCGAGGGCGCGGCCGGTCGGCGAGTCCGCGTTCCCGAGTTGGGCGAAGCTTCCCTGGAACACGAGCCGCCCGCCCCCTTCTCCGGCGCCGGGTCCCAGTTCGATGACCTGGTCCGCGTGGGCCATGACGACAGGGTCGTGCTCGACGACGAGGACGGTGTTGCCGCGGTCGCGCAGCCGTACCAGGATTCTGATCATCGACTCCACGTCGGTGGGGTGCAGTCCCACGCTCGGTTCGTCGACGACGTAGGTCATTTCGGTGAGGCTGGAGCCGAGGTGCCTGACCATCTTGACGCGCTGCGACTCCCCTCCGGACAACGTCGTGGTCGCCCGGGAGAGCGTGAGATATCCCAGCCCGATCTTGATCATGCCGTCCAGCCGGGCGGTCAGCGCCGCCACGGCGGGCGCGACGCGGGCCGAGTCGATCGCACGGACGAGCCCTGCCAGTGCGGTGATCTCCATGCGGGCCATCTCACCGATCGTGTGACCGAGCACGGTGGCCGTCCGCGCGGCCTTGTTCAGCCGGTCGCCGGCGCACTCCTCGCAGGTCTCGGCGCGCGTGAGGCGGCGGATGGTCTCCTGCTTGCGCTCCGACAGGTTGTCGGAGGTGTGCAGGTAGATCCGCTCGAACCGCTCGACGACGCCCTCGTAGCCCTTGGGCGGCCTGCGTCCCATCCGGGCCGCCGCCTGACCGCCGTACAGCAGCGCCTCGCGTTCGGCCGGGGTCCACTGCCGGAGCGGGGTCTCGGGGTCGAAGGTCCCGATGTCGGCGTACTGGGAGTACCAGTAGCCGCCGTTGCCGAAGCCGGGCAGCAGGATCGCGCCCTCGGCGAGCGACTTGTCCAGGTCCAGGAACCGTTCGACGGCGGTGACCATCACCTGCCCGAGGCCGGAGCAGGCCGGGCACATGCCGGCGGGGTCGTTGAAGGAGAAGTGGTTCGACTCGCCCACGTACGGACGGCTGAGGCGGGAGAACAGCAGCCGCAGGTAGGTCCAGGCGTCCGTGATCGTGCCGACGGTCGAGCGCGCGTTGCCGCCGATCCGGCGCTGATCGACGACGATAACCGGGGTCAGCCCCTCGATGTGCTCGACGTCGGGGCGGGTCCACTTCGGCAACCGGTTACGGGCGAACGGCGGGAACGTCTCGTTGATCTGGTATCCCGCCTCGGCGGCGATCGTGTCGAACACCAGCGACGACTTGCCCGAACCTGACACACCCGCGAAGACGACCAGCCGGTTACGCGGAATGTCGACGTCCACGTCGGCCAGGTTGTTGGTCGTGGCCCGGCGGATGATGATGCTGCACTCATTTATGGTTGCGAGGCTACGAGCAGATGCGGCCACATTCTGACCGCGACCGGTGGGAGGATGAGGGCATGGCGGACGTCACCCAACGCATGCTGGATCTCCTGTCGACGTTGCAGACGGGCCGGGCGTTCACCGGCGAAGAACTGGCCCGGCGGCTCGGCGTCAGCCCGCGCACCCTGCGGCGCGACATCGACCGGCTGCGCGGCTACGGCTACCCCGTGGACACCCAGCCCGGCCCCGGCGGCTACTACCGGCTCGCCTCCGGCCGTACGATGCCGCCGCTCGTCCTCGACGACGACGAGGCGGTGGCCACCCTGTTGGCCCTGGCCTCCCTGGCCGCCGCCGAGCCGCCCGAAGAACCGGCAACCGCAACCGGGGAAGGCGTCGACGCCGCCGCGACCCGCGCGTACGGCAAGCTCGACCAGTTCCTCCCCGCCCGGCTCCGCCCGCAGGTCGCCTCCATCCGCGCCAGCCTGGAGACGAGCCCTCAACGCGCACCGAGCGTCGCCGCCCGGCAGTTGGGCATCGCCGGCGAAGCCATCGCGCACCGCGAGACGATGACGTTCTCCTACACCGACGCCCGCGGCGAACGCACGGAACGACGCGTCGAGCCCTACCGGCAGGTTCACCATCTGCTGCGCTGGTATCTGCTGGCCTGGGACCTCGACCGTGCCGACTGGCGCGTCTTCCGCCTCGACCGGGTCACCGGCCCGGCCGGGACCGGCCGCCGCTACACGCCGCGCCCGCTGCCGGCCGAGTCAGCGTCCGACTATCTGCGACAAGGACTCAACAGGAGCAAGGAACCCGTCACCGTCCTGGTCGAAGCCCCGGCCGCCGATGTCGTCGACGCCCTCAAGTTCCAGGACGCCGAGATTCACTCCGTGGACGACACGCACACGCGGATCACTCTCGCCCTGGACTCCTGGCCGTGGTTGATCCTCAACCTCGCGTTCCTGGACGCCGACTTCGAGATCGACGCGGCGCCGCACCTCCTTGCCGCCTGCCGCGCCTTCGGCGAACGGCTCCTGGCGTCGGTGCCCGGCCGCGGCGGGGAGACGAGGCGGCCCTGACGGCTCGTCGCACCGTCGCCCAGGCGCCGTACAGGTAGGGGCCTGCCACTACTCCGTGCTCGGCGTGGACCTCGGCGGGCAGGCGCTCGGGCAGCGTGTCCGTGCCGACCTCGTCGGCGGTGGCGATGCCGAGGCGTTCCATCAGCGGCAGCGCCGGCCTGAGCGACGTTGGCCCATCCGAAGGCCGGTGCACGATCACCGCCCCCGACCGGTGATCTCGGTGCTCGCCTTCCGGTGTTCGCCGTCCGCGAGGTGGAGGGCATCCCTGATCACGGCGATCAGGGATGCTGGTGGGAAGCTCGGGGCTCCACCGGTCGACGCCGAAGTACATGGCCGGGCGCCTGCGTACGGCCTCGTCCCAGCTCAGCACGGTGAGGTCCGCAGCGGAATAACGCGGCCGTTCCACCATGCCCGGACCGTAGCAGGGGCTCAATCTCATGCAAACGGTTGCCGCCCTCATCCTGGCCCGATGTGGCCCACACCCCTGGATCACTGCAACGGGTTGGCCTAGCATCCGGGGTGTCCCGAGCAGGCAGGGAGCCGCCCCATGTTGAGCCGCCGTAACGCCATGCGCGCCATGGCGATGTCCGCCCTCGCCGTCCCGGTCCTCGACGCGCGTGCCGTGCACGCCGCGTCCGATCCGTGGGCGCGGGCGAACCACATCGTGGCCAGGGTGCGCGGGCCGAGGTTCCCGCGACGCCGGTTCGACATCAGAGGCTTCGGCGCGGTCGGGGACGGGGTGACGGACTGCACGAAAGCCATCCGTGCCGCCATCAGGGCCTGCCACGCGGCCGGCGGTGGGCACGTGGACGTGCCGGAAGGACGGTTCCTGACCGGTGCCGTCCACCTGCTGAGCAACGTCGACCTGCACGTGGCCGCGGGCGCCAGGCTGCTGTTCAGCACCGACCCGAAGGCGTACCTCCCGCTGGTGCTGACCAGGTTCGAGGGCGTCGAGCTCTACAATTACTCCCCCCTGATCTACGCGTACGGCCAGCGGAACGTCGCCGTGACCGGGTCAGGCGTGCTCGACGGGCAGGCGGACCAGGATCACTGGTGGCCGTGGAAGGGGTCGGGCGACGACGGCTGGGAGCCGGGCGAGCCCCACCAGGCCGAGGCCAGGGCCGAGCTGTTCGCGCAGGCGGAGCGAGGCGTGCCGGTCAGGCGGCGCAGATACGGCGAGGGCGGCTACCTGCGCCCGTCCTTCGTTCAGCCCTACCGGTGCGACAACGTCCTCATCGAGGGCGTCGCCATCGTCAACTCACCGATGTGGGAGATCCACCCCACGCTGTCGCGGAACGTGCTCGTGCAGAACGTCACGGTCGAGTCGCACGGCCCCAACAACGACGGCTGCAACCCCGAGTCAAGCCGGATGGTGGTGATCCGCGGCTGCACGTTCGACACGGGCGACGACTGCATCGCGATCAAATCGGGACGCAACGCCGACGGCCGCCGCGTGAACGTGCCCAGCGAGCACATCGTCGTCCAGAACTGCACCTTCCGTGACGGGCACGGCGGCATGACGATCGGCAGCGAGATGTCCGGCGGCGTACGCGAGGTCTTCATCAGGGACTGCGCGATGTCCAGCCCGAACCTCGACATCGCGCTGCGCTTCAAGACCAACTCCGTGCGCGGCGGGTTCATCGAGGGGTTCCACGCCAGAGACCTCGAGATCGGCCAGGTGGGCGGCTCCGTCATCGACGTCAACTTCCACTACGAGGAGGGACCCGGCCACGGCTACAACCCCGAGGTGGGCGGGATCGACGTCCGGGACGTGACCGTACGGACCGCCAACCGGGCGCTCAACCTGCGCGGTTACGCCGACGCCCCGATCCGCGGGGTCACGCTGACCGACGTGGACTTCGGCGCCACCGCGACGCCGGTCGTGGTGGAGCACGTCGAGGACCTGGTGCTCAAGAACGTCACCGCCAACGGCGAGCCACTGGTCGTGCCCTGACGGCGGGAACGAATCGTTTGTTCATTCGCTCTCATCGGTGGGCAACGCGCTCGCTCTGATAGCCAGCCGCACGACATCCAGTTCTAGCCGGCTGGCCCGCGTGTCCGGATGCTCCTCACCCAGCACCCGGCTCCGCGCCTCCAGCACCGCCCGGTGCTCGCGTTCGGCCTCCTCCAGCTTCCGCCGCACCGCCAGCACCCGCGCCACGTCGTACCGGCCGGCCAGCGTGTCCGGATGCTCCTCACCCAGCATCCGGCGGCGCACCTCGTACAACGTCCGGTTCTCGGCCTCAGCCTCCTCCAGTTTGCCCTGCACGCCCAGCACCCTCGCGAGGTTGTACCGGCTGGACAGCGTGTCCGGATGCTCCTCACCCAGTACCCGGCTCCGCGCCTCCAGCACCATCCGATGCATGGCCTCGGCCTGCTCGAAGTGCTGCGCCGCCGCCATCAGGAGGCCGGCGGTGTGCCGGTTCGCCAGCGTCTCGGGATGCTCGTTACCCAGCACCTGGGCACGTACACGGGCCACCATCAGCATCTCCGTGGCGGCGATGTCCCACTCTCCGAGTTCCTCCATCACCTTCACCAGTGCGTCCCGGCATGCGAGGGTGTCCGGATGTTCCGGCCCCAGCGCCCGGGTGAGGGCGTCCACCTCTGCCTCGGCTGTCTTCAGGCTCAAGGACCCGGGCGCCGAGGCGGCGTCGGGCCCGTCCTCTCCCGCGGCACGCCGGTCGTCCGCAGCCCCGTCTCCGGAGGTCACAGCGCGCCAGGCACGCGTACAGGCGTACACCGCCGCCGGCGCGGTCAGCACGACCACAGCCAAGTAGCCCACTCCTGCACCCCTGCTGACCAGCACCGTCCCGCCCACCGCGCAGAGTAACGCCCCCACTGCTCCACCGGCCCACGCCAGCGCCCCACGTTTGTCACTCATCCTTCCACCATGACTCACCAAACGCTTCACCGGTGAGTTCTGCGCGGGGAAGTGGTCCACCCTCCGAAACGACAGAAGGGAGTGGTCCTCGTGGACCTGTACAGCGTCATGCCGGTGAGCGACCTCACGAAGGCACTGGAGTGGTTCGGGGTGTTCTTCGGACGCCCGGCGGACGAGGTCATCGGTGGCGAGCACCTGTGGCAGGTCGGGGAGAACGCATGGGTCGTCGT